>NZ_JBANBK010000168.1:0-6534 GCF_053572325.1 Bradyrhizobium sp. UFLA05-112
AGAAGTGGAGGCGTCAAGCACCCCCACGATATGCCGCCTTCCCGATTCCCGCCGTCACCAACTTTCGGCGATAGCTCCTCCGACAAGATACTCACCCATCTCGGTCGGCATTGCCTTTGCTCTCCCATTTCGTGTCAGGTTTGACTGTTGTGTTCGGGGCCGCCATTAAATTCGACGAACTGGCCTGTTCGCTCATCGTGTCGCCAACAGGCTCGGGTGACGTGCCCCCCAGAGAATGTGCCGCGATATCGGATGATCACCCAGAAAAATAGCTCTTTGCCGCCCAGGTCCGCGGTGTCCCCTTGATAGGGATCAATTATCACGCGATCCCAGGAAAGCCCCTCATGCAAGTCATTTCGTGGTTCGCCCGGCACAAGGACAGCGGATACCGCAAGGGGATGGTTGTAGTCGTAGTTCGCGGGCGGCAGCGGCTCATCGTGCACGCTCAGGCTGACTTGCATGTGCTCGATGACGGCAGGAAGCTTTCCATAGTTTGCGACCGAGTATTTGACGCTCAATGTCGCTCCAGTTTCCCCTTCATACTCCCATTCGTCGATCTTGAGAGAACTGACATTGTAGACGAAGACATATGGACGCTCGATTTTAGTGAGCGTGTCTTCAGCAACGCGAGCTTGTCGCGTGGCCGCGGCCGACACGACCTTAGCGTCCTCCAAGCTACCGCGGATTAAGTGAAGCTGATAGATGAAAAGGGCGGCTTGGGCTGTCGCCACAACGAATTGCAGCCCAGTGAAAAGGCCACTGGCATCCTTAGAAAGCCAACCCCATGCCTCGCCCGCTCTCGGGGCCGACACAAGCACCATTCCCACCGTGAGAGCGGCAACGGAGAGCAAGCAACCTATAACGACCTCGGGCATCCGTCGCTGCCCCTTCACTGTTGTGTCATCCATGCTTGCAGCTCGTCTCTCTAACTTTCATCGTCATCGATCGACCGCATATCTGCGCCAACACGGTTCATTTAGTTGCGTATGCACGTCGATCGCCCGTGGAAGCACGATAGATCCTGCCGCAGGAGTTGCCGGCGCCACTCACCGCTCTGGCGAGCAGATCGAGATGGGTGTTCGCGGTGCCAGAGTAACGCAACTGCCAACCTAGCCCAATGCAAGCGTCTTTTTCTGGCGCGTATACTTTGGCCCTACCGTGAGACCACTTTTTTCAAGCGTGGGGTCCATCATCGACGTTGTAAAGATAATCTGGTGCGGGAATTTCGCCTTCCGCGATTCCTGAACAATGAGCCGTTGATAATTATGGCTACGCTCTTGTTCCATCCCCTTATCTTCAATGTTATCCATCAGCAAAAATTTTGGATGCCAGAATTCGGCATCATAACAGGCAGCAAGAAGCAACGATAGGATCGCGGTGTTCTTCAGCACCACGTTGCTGCTTTCGGCAAAATTCATCTTGCCATTGACGAGCATCGCATCGTCGCCGAAATTGACAGAGAAAGAGTCCGGGTTTTCAAAACTATCTTCTCGCGGCAAGTCTTCAGTCAAGAGACGCCGACCGATGGCGCTAACGGCGCTCATCGCCTTTCGGGTCCGCGCCATCGATGAAGCCTCTAGCGTCTTCAATCTCGCCTTCAGGCGATCGATTTCGTCATTCAAATTGGCCCGCTCTTTAGAGAGATCATCGATATTTTGTATCGTCGCACGCAGCTCTTCAAGGTATGAAATTTCATGCTCTAGCCGGCCCAGGCGCTTGTTTCGCTCGGCTAGAAAACTTTCTCGGGGCGAGTTACTGACGTCATACCGTCCAGCAAACTCAGCGACCGCGACCGCATAGTCGCGCCGCCTGGCGCGCAATTCACCTTGTAGATCATCCAACTCCGCAGCTTTCGACTTCAGAAGCTGCTGCGATTCACGCACCTGAAGCTCATTGTCTATCTTGAGTTCGAAATACCTCGACTTAGCCTTATCCTCATCAATCTCCTGGTGGCACACGATGCAATGCTTACTGTCAGCACCGTTCAAGGGCTTTAGACATGCCGGGCAGTACTGAAATTCGATCGTGCCAAGCTTCTCTGACAACTCTTCTGATGAACTTAGTGAAGCCAGTTGGTTTGTGAGATGCTCTACGAACAATCGTATTTCGGAAATCTCATCTACGAGGTCACCCGAACGCTGTTCTTGTTCCTGAAGGTCAGAAGCTTGCTTTCGCAGCTTGGTTTGCATTGCACGTCGATCCGCGACGAATTTATCGGATTGTTCGCCGGCAACATGCGAATCGACGTTGGCGATCTCATCTAGAAGCACGGCCCTTTGAGATACAATCTCATTAATCCGCACCTTCAAAGCGGCCATCGATGCTAAACCTTCCGCCCTTGGCAAGGTGAGCAAGGCGGCTTTGTATAGTCGATCCTTCTCAGCATAATCGGCATTTAGTTGACGCAGCTTGATCTGAGTCTCGTAAAGTTCATAGCCGTTCACGCCAATCACTAGCTGCCCAACAGCTTCACGAATATCGCGAGTGTCGAAGCTCTCAAACCGGAAGAGTTTTCCCGCCGGGGTTTGCTGATCAGAATAGAGGAGCCGCATGATCTGATGCATCGTGACATTCGAATTGTCGACGTTTGGCGCCTCCGGAATCCCCACCGCCCTGAAGAGAATTTGTGTGAAGGATAGCTCTTTGCCTCCGGGCGGACGCCGGATGGGCACTCTTTGCCACTCGTCGATTCCCCGCGATAGCGAGTCTTCTAGTCCTCCGTAGAATACGAGGACGGGCTCTTGCCTGCTTCCAACGTTTCTGTGAACGGTCAGCAGAGAGCTTTCCGTCTCAATCTCCAGACGGACAGCGCTGCATTGCGCAGCCGCATCTTTCCAGCGATCAAACTCGCCACCGAGGCCATAGAAAAGGAAATCCGATATCGTCGATTTCCCCGAGCTGTTTTCGCCGCGGATGATGTTGACGCCACGATGAAACGCCTCATCGTATGCGGCCTCCGCAGATTAGCGGATGGAAGATCAAGTTCTGAAAACGCTGCTCAATGTCGGCGAGCAGATTGTTATACAGCGTGGCGGACGCGGTCTTTAGTCCATGCTTTGCGAACGAGCGCGCAAACTTGTTCTGTGCATCATTGGCGTAGCTGTACTCGTGCTCGCGCCCTGCCGCAGTCATCTTCTCAAATAAGTCTCGCCGATCGCGAGAGCTTTCGTCGCCTAGATTGTCGTCGTCAAACGGTGCAGCCTCGCCCAGTTCAGCGACGGCGACCACCGGGACCAGCTTCTTCAGCTTTCGCAGAACACTCGTATAGACCAAGCTGCTGCGGCTGCCCGGCTTACAGATATTCAAATGATCAGCATCGATCGGAATAGGGACGCTTGCGTTGACACCGGGGTCGGCACCCTTTGCGTCCACGATCACTGCCAGCTTATGAGTTTTGTGCATCTCATGGTAAGCGGTGACATGGATTTTGCGAGCCTGACAAAACGTCCGAAAGCTGGCGTTGAGTTCATCAAGCTGCGAGCTGTCTTCCAGAAGCTTGTCAACATGCGGAGAACTGAAGCACCCGGAAAAGGCTTTTAGAACGTCGGCCAGACTGGAGCCGCTATGAGGAGTGGCAAGGAACAGCACACCCCAACAGTTGTCTGCGACCTTGTGCCAGTCTTCGTCAGGCGACTCCTTTGCCGTGCGGAGGATTTGCTTGACGAGAAGGCCTCCCAAGCTGTGACAAACGAAAACGAGTGGGCGATTCCCGAACTCGTATCCCGCCAAAGTTTCGAGGACATTCTTCGCGCGTTGGTAAAGGTCCATTTCCTTCTTTGCCCATTGAGCAAAGAGGCTTGCCGGATAACCCAACGTGTAAAAATTGAGATGCGGAAGATCGGTTACTAGCCATTTTGGCCAATAAGGTCCCTCCGCTTCATGGGTTCCTTTGGACGACCACGTTTCGACAGGGTCACCGGTTAGACCATGTACGAAGATGACGTCCGCGGAACCGCCATTTGCTGAAATTGTTGCGAAGAAGGTCGAGCTAGTGGACAAGCGTAACTCATTGAATCGGGAATTTGCAACCTAAAAGATATCGCAGTTTGCGCAAGTTACGTAAGATGTTTTGTCCTAGACTAAGGTTGAGTCGGTCAATGACCGGCTCCGACGCGACGGTGCGCGACCGAAGGCAACAGCGCACTACCGGCATAGGGGTTCCTGCAAATTGTGAGCAGCGGCAAGAAAGAAGCTGCAAGCTCAAGGCAGCAAAGGTAATCTGCATCCAATGCGCCACCCAAGAGTGCCACACAAAAACAGATCGCCGGACCGAAACGTACAATAAAATCAATATCAAGCAGGGTTGCCGCCTTAGTAGTTCAATCCTGTCTGGCAGCACCGTCTATTACGGTGCTTACTGTTACCTCTGCGAGTATTGCATCGTTCATTTGGGAGAGAGGACGCCTAGCAGCATTGGGCCAATTAACACGGCTCAGCTCGCATCAAGTCTGACCACGGGCAGTAGGGGTATGCCAAGCTCCTTCAAAAACTCATTGTGCTTGGCGGTTGCCTTGGCGATCTCGCCCTCAATCCTAACCAGCTCCGCGCGCGCGGCCGCCAAGTCAACCTCCGCTTCTTCGAGCGCTGTGCTGACGTAGCGCGAGATGTTCAGGTTGTAGTCATTTTCTGCAATCTCATTCATCGAGACACGCCGGGCGTAGCGGGCATCCTCTTTCCGGTGCTGGTAAGTTGCAACGATCTTTTCGATGTGCTGATCCGTCAGTTGGTTCTGCCGCTTCCCCTTTAAAAAGTGCTCTGCCGCGTTGATGAAGAGCACGTCGTCCGGCCTCTTGCACTTTTTCAGCACCAGGATGCAGACCGGAATGCCGGTCGAATAGAACAAGTTAGCCGGCAGCCCGATAACGGTGTCGATATGCCCGTCGTCCAGCAGCTTGCGCCGAATACGCTCTTCCACGCCGCCGCGGAACAGGACGCCGTGCGGCAGGATGATGGCCATCACGCCGTCATCCTTGAGGTAGTGCAGACCGTGCAGCAAGAAGGCTAAGTCCGCCGCGCTCTTGGGCGCCAAGCCGTGGCTCTTGAAGCGCATGTCCTCGCTGATCGCGTCCGTCGGCTCCCAGCGATAGCTGAACGGCGGGTTAGCGACCACGGCGTCGAACCGCGGCTTCTTTGCCGGGTTGGTCTCGCGCAAAAAGTCCCAGGCGTTTGTGAGCGTGTCGCCATGGTAAATTTCGAACTCGGTGTCCTTCATCCCGTGCAGCAGCATGTTCATGCGCGCCAGGTTGTAGGTGGTGACGTTGTACTCCTGCCCGTAGATTTTGCCGATCGTGCCACCCGCATCCTTCATGCGATGCCGCACGTTCAGCAGCAGCGACCCCGAGCCGCAGGCGAAATCGAATACGCCCTCCAGCTTCTTGCGCGGGCCGGTGGCTGGTTCTTGCCCATCGAGCGTGACGACAGCCGAGAGGATGCTGGAAATCTGTTGCGGCGTGTAAAACTCGCCCGCTTTCTTGCCCGAGCCCGCCGCAAATTGTCCGATTAAGTATTCGTAGGCATCACCCAGCGTGTCGGTACTGGTGGAAAACTGCGACATGCCGCGCGCCAGTTCCGAGATGATGGAGCACAGCTTGGCATTGCGCTCTTCGTACTTGCGGCCCAGCTTGTCGGACGCGAGGTTTATCTCGGAGAACAGGCCCTGAAAATTGCTCTGGAAGGACTCTTCTTCGATATGCTTGAAGCCCTTTTGCAGCGTATCAAGCAGTTCGCCACTCTGCGTCTTGGCCAGGTGGACGATACTACCCCACAGATATTCCGGCTGGATGACGTAGTGCACCTTGCGGCGCATCTGCTTCTCGAATTCAGCCACGTCGGCGGCGTTCTGCTCATACCAGCGCACCAGCAGCGGCTTGGCGTCACCATTGGTCGCACCGGCGTCGTTCTTCGGATAGTCCGTTCCCAACTCCTTCCTAGCTGCGTGCTCGTAATTGTCTGACAGGTAGCGCAGGAACAGAAACGACAGCATGTAGTCGCGGAAGTCATCCGCGTTCATCGCCCCGCGCAGCTGGTCGGCGATGCTCCAGAGGGTCTTGCCAAGTTCTTTCTGGTCTTGTTCGGTCATGCTGGCGGCGCCTCGTTCTCCGGGTCTTCGAAGAGAGTGGAGTTGAACGGAAAGTGCTTGCGAAAGTCGCTCAGAAGCTTTCTGAAGATGGCCTTGTTCTCGTCCATCATAGGCACCGGCTCGTAGAGCGAATAGTTGCCGTGGCTCATGATGTTCACCAGGCGGGCATACATCGTCTTGTCCGGGTCGTCGTCCTTGTCGGGGCGAATACAGTCGGCGAAGTTTCCATAACCGTGGAAGCTGGCCGTCTTTTCCATGATCGCCCGCATCACGTTGAAGTGGTATGTGCGCAGCTCGCCCGAGTTAGCCACCTCGCATAGCTCTCGCAGTGAGGCCACGTGGTGAAAGAAAGGCGTGTTACTGGTGTCGCGCAGAAGATAGGTATCTCCAGCGCCTTTGCTCAAGAAGTGACGATGCGCCTTCTTGCCGAGTTCATTGCCCAGCACGTTGAAGAA
>NZ_JBANBK010000169.1:0-6473 GCF_053572325.1 Bradyrhizobium sp. UFLA05-112
GGGTGCGGGCGGGCTGGACGGACATTGAAGATTCCGCTTGGGATATTGCAGTTGGATGACGGAGATAACTTAATGTAACTGGCAACGTGAAGCGAGGGTGAGGGGTGGCATGGCGTTAGCGAAGATGAGCGTGGCTGAGGTCGAGCAGTTTCTCCGCGAGGAGTTTCCCCAGGCCTTCAGCGGCGACGACATCACGATCGAGAGCGCCGACGGACAGACAGCGCTGCTGCGCCAGCGCTATAGCGAAAGGATGCTGCGGCCCGGGGGAACCGTGTCGGGGCCGACGCTGATGGCGCTTGCCGATTTCGCCATGTACGTGGTGCTGCTGTCTGCGATCGGTCCGATCGGGCTCGCGGTCACCACCAATCTCAACATCAACTTCCTGCGCAAGGGTCAGCCGGGGCAGGATGTGCTGGCAGAGGCCCGGCTTTTGAAGCTCGGCAAGCGCCTCGCGGTCGGGGAGGTCAATCTGCTCTCGGGCACGTCGCCGGATCCGATTGCCCATGTCACGTCCACCTATTCCATTCCAAATGTTTGAGGTTTTTCGAGGTAATATAGCACCTTATTTTTAAGATACTGATTTTACTTACTTAATTTCTCTTGCCGGGCATTGACCGCTGCGCGCCACTTCTCTAGAAACCGCGCAGTCCGGCGCGTCGTTCGCGCCGTCATCTCCCCGTCCACGGAAATCAGATATGAAAACCTTTTCGGCAAAGCCCGCCGAGGTGACGAAGAAGTGGGTGCTGATCGACGCCAAGGGTCTGGTCGTCGGCCGCCTCGCCACCATCGTTGCCATGCGGCTGCGCGGCAAGCACCTCCCGACCTACACCCCGCACGTTGATTGCGGCGACAACGTCATCATCATCAACGCCCAGCACGCGGTGCTGACCGGTCGCAAGCGCGAGCAGAAGACCTACTACAAGCACACCGGCTATGTCGGCCATGTCAAGGAGCGCACCGCGCGCCAGATCCTCGAAGGCCGTCACCCCGAGCGCGTGCTCGAGAAGGCCGTCGAGCGCATGATCCCGCGTGGTCCGCTCGGTCGCGTCCAGATGGGCAACCTCCGCGTCTATGGCGGGGCCGATCATCCGCACGAGGCGCAGAGCCCGGAAAAGATCGACATCGCCAAGTTGAACCGCAAGAACACGAGGGCCGCATAACATGGCCGAATCCATCCAGTCGCTCGACCAGCTCTCGCAGCTCAAGACGGCCGCTCCCGAGGCGCCCAAGCACGAGAAGAAGGTCGACAAGCTCAATCGCGCCTATGCCACCGGCAAGCGCAAGGACGCTGTCGCCCGCGTGTGGATCAAGCCGGGCGCCGGCAAGGTCACGGTCAACTCGCGCGAGGTCGAGGTCTATTTCGCCCGTCCCGTGCTGCGCATGATGATCGAGCAGCCGTTCTCCGTGGCCCAGCGTTCCGGCCAGTACGACGTGATCTGCACCGTCGCCGGCGGCGGTCTCTCCGGCCAGGCCGGCGCAGTCCGCCACGGCATCTCGAAGGCGCTGACGCATTTCGAGCCGGAGCTGCGTACCGTGCTCAAGAAGGGCGGCTTCCTGACCCGCGACTCCCGTGTGGTCGAGCGCAAGAAGTACGGCAAGGCAAAGGCCCGCCGGTCCTTCCAGTTCTCCAAGCGCTAACCGCTTCGATAAAATTCGTCGCGAAAGCGGCTTCAATGAAATGCAAAAGGGCGCCGAATTCGGCGCCCTTTTGTTGTTCGTTTGTATGCAAATTGAGCCGGTGTTTTCCCGAAAAGTTGCGTCTGCATGAAAACCTGAATGGAACCCGGCAAGACCTAACGTTGCCGCTGGAAGGGCACGCGATCGGGCTGATCGCGTATTGGCTGGTTTCTAAAGGGGGCTGACATGATGTCGCTCGATAGCATCACGCTATACCTGGTTGCCACGATGGTAGCCGCACTGCTCGGCGCCATGATGGTGTTCTTCGGCAGGCAAGAGAAAAGTCCCGCGCTGAAATGGTGGGGTACTGCCTATCTCCTTGGCGCGGCTTCCGTCGCGCTTTGGACGGCCGCCGGCGACAAGCTTGGCGCGCAGCTCTATCTCGCGCTGAACGCCGTCGGCTTCGTCGCCTGCGGCATGGTCTGGAACGCCGCGCGCGTGTTCCACGGCCGCAAGCCGAACTGGCCCGGACTTCTGTTCGGTGCGCTCGGCTGGGCTGCCGCGGTGACGCTGCTCGATCCGGCTGCCGCGACGCTGCGCATGTTGATCGGCGCCGGCATCGTCTCGGTCTACGCAGCGCTGACCGCGGGCGAGCTATGGTCCGAGCGACGCAAGAGCCTGCAGCGAAGCTGGCCGGTCTTCGCCGTGCCGATCATGCACGGCTGCGTGCTGATGATGCCGATCCTGATCGGCGGCTTCCTGCGGCCGAACGATCCGCACTTCTCTACCAGCATCTGGGTCACGGTGTTCGCGGTCGAACTCATCCTCTACGCCGTCGGCACCGTGTTCGTGATCTTCATGCTGGTGTCCGAGCGCACGGTGACCGCACACAAGACCGCTGCATCGATGGACCCGCTGACCGGCATGTTCAATCGGCGCGGCTTTGCGGAAGCCTGCTCGCGCGTCATCGAGCGCGAGGCCAAGGCGGGGCGGCCGGTGACCGTCATGATCTTCGACATCGACCACTTCAAGTCGATCAACGACCGCTTCGGTCACCCCGCGGGCGACGAGATGCTCAAGCTTTTCTCGACCGTCGTGACCACCAATCTGCGTATCTCCGACCTGTCGGGCCGGATCGGCGGCGAGGAGTTCGCGGCGCTGTTGCCGTGCTCGCTGGAAGAGGGCGTGCTGGTCGCCGAGCGCGTGCGCGAGGCGTTCGAGACATCGGGCATCGTCGTCGACGAGGGCCCGGTCGACACCACCGTCAGCATCGGCGTTGCCGGTGGTCCGGCCGGCACCGAGCTCGAGGTGCTGCTGGCTGCCGCCGACACCGCGCTCTACCAGGCCAAGCGAGGCGGCCGCAATCGCGTCGAGGCCGCTGAAGAGCTGCCGCTGTCGCTGGAGAACTGGCGCCGTCAGACTGCCGCGCGGCTCCCGGTGCCACGACCGGCGACGGCCTGAGACGCGAAGGGAGCTTGCGGTAAGGCGCTGTTTACCATTCGACCGCTACCATCGTGGTCATGGAGACGATCCGTCAACAGACCTCACAAGCGGCTCTTGTGTCGCTCGAAGCGGCCGCGGCATCTGCGCGCGGCGGCTTTGGCTGCATCTTCTCGACATCGGACGAATACGAGACGGCGCTGATCACCGAGCGCCGCGCTCAGGGCCGCTACGCGCAGAATCGCGACCATCGACCGATCACACTCTTTGTCGCCTGCGCACTGACGGTGGTCGGCATAGTCCTGTTGTTCGCCTGAAGAGAGCAGTGCGGTTCGGCTGTGACCCCAAGGTGATCGGAAGGCGCCGTTTCGGCGCCTTTTTCTTTTCAGCCGCCTGCGCTAGACACGCCCTGTCAAACAAGAAGGGTGGAAACGATGATCACCGAGATCGCGCAAATCGACGTCAAGCCGGGCAGCGAGAAGGATTTCGAGGCGGCGGTGGCCAAGGCCAAGGCCGCGTTCGGCCGCTCCAAGGGCTTTCATGGCTTCGAGCTGCACAAATCGATCGAGAAACCGCAGCGCTACCGGTTGATGGTGAAGTGGGAGACGCTGGAGAACCACACCGTCGACTTCCGCGGCTCGGAGAACTTTGCCGAATGGCGGGGTCTCGTCGGCCAGTACTTTGCCGCGCCGCCTGAGGTCGAGCACACCAATACGGTGGTGACGACGGCTTGAGCCGTCTCACACCGTCGCGGTCTGCGCCGGCGCCTCATAGCTCTTGAAATGATCCAGCAAAACCTTGGCGATGGCGACCAGCGGGAGCGCGAGCGCCAGGCCCCAGATGCCGAAGACGACACCGAGCAGGATCTGGAACGCGAACAGCGTGGCGGGCGGAATATCGAGCGCCTGCCGCTGCAGGATCGGCGTCAGCACGTAACTCTCCATCGCATGGACGCCGAGAAACAGGATCAGGGCAGAGAGCGCCGCGACCCAGCCTGACGCGATGCTTGCCAGCACCACGATCACGCCGGCGATGATGGCGCCGACCGTCGGGATGAACGCCAAGAGACCCGCCTGGATCCCCAGGATGAACGAGCCGGGGATGCCGATGACGGCAAGTCCGATCCAGGTCACCACGCCGACCGCGAGCATGACGATGATCTGCGCGATCAGCCAGCGCTCCAGCGTCTCGCTGATACCGTCGATGATGACGGTGGCACGCGGGCGATGCCTGGCCGGCGCGATGAACAGGAGCCCGTCGTGATAGACGCTGGGCTGCGCAGCGAAGGCAAGCCCCAGAAACAGCACGATGAAGAAGTTGCCGACGGCGCTGATCGTGCCGAGCAGCAGCTTGAGGGTCTGGCTCACGATCGCCCCGCCGCTGGAGGCCAGCGCACCGGCGCCGGGGAGTCCGGTGCGTGGGGGTGACGCGCCAGGCGCCGTTTCCGAGCCGGACGGCGTCGCGTTCGCGGAGGAGGCGTTGCCAATGTCGAAGAAGCTGGTGTCGATGCCGTGGCTCTCGAGGAAGGCTTTGACGGTAACGAGCTGCGACTTGATGGTGTTGCTGAGCGCGGAGGCCTGCTCGGCGATGGTCGCGCCGCCGAGATAGGCCACCCCCGCGAGCATCGCCGCAAGCACCATGCAGACGATTGCAAGCCGGAGCGGATGCGGCAGGCCGACATGGCGCCCGAGCGCGTTGGTCAGCGCATTGAGGCCGACGCCGAGCAGCATGCCCGTGAAGATCAACAGCAGCGTTGCAGCGAAATACCAGGTGAAGACCAGCCCTGCTGCAAACAGCACGATGCCAATGCCGCCGACCGCGATCGCCCAGGCCAGATCGTTGCGGGTCCGGGATCGTTCATCTGCGGGAATCGTCACATGGTTTCCTTTGCGCGGCCGGCGTGCACGGCACTCTTTCGCGAAATCCCGCTGCGGATCAAGCCGGGGTCGCGTGCCGGTTTGACGCGTCCGCGATCTCGGCTCGCCCGTGCGAACGGCCCCTTTGACAGCCCCTTAGATCCTGCCTCGCGGACCCGGATGGGCCGGTTTGGGCCTCAACTGCGCTTCCAGCGGAGGCATTCAGGCGAAAATAGCATTGCCGTCCCGCGATCCCTTCGGTTGAAATTGTTCCATCCGACGGGCATGTTTGGAGAATCTTCTTCGGCGGGGAGGTCGGAACGGGAGATGAAAAAGCCGGTCGTCGGCGTAATCGGGAATTCCCATCGCGTCGAAAATCGATTCCAGGTCCAGATGGTCGGCGAGCGAAACTTGCGCGCCGTGGCCGAGGTTTCCGGCGGCTTGCCGCTGATGTTTGCGGGTTCGGCAGACATCACCGATATCGGTGCGCTGCTCGATTGCGTTGATGGCATCGTGCTCACCGGCGCCCGCGCCAACGTCCATCCCACGCGCTTCAACGTCGATCCCTGCCAGAAGCACGAGCCCTACGACATCCATCGCGACGAGGTCGCGCTGACGCTCTCGGTCGCCTGCGTTGCCCGCGGCATTCCGCTTTTCGGTATCTGCCGGGGCCTCCAGGAGATGAACGTCGCCTTCGGCGGCTCGCTGCATCCCGAGATCCGCGAAATACCGGGCCGCATGAACCATCGTATGCCCAGGCTCGAGAACGGCGAGATCCATCCTGATCCCACCGTCGTGTTCGCCGATCGCCACGAGGTCGATCTCACCCCCGGTGGCGCCTTCGCCAGAATCCTCGGCTGCGAAAAGATCAAGGTCAATTCGCTGCACGGCCAGGGCATTCTGGAGCCGGGCAAGCGCGTACTGATCGAAGGCGTCGCCGAAGACGGCACCATCGAGGCGATCCGCATCGCGGAAGCCCCGACTTTTGCGCTCGGCGTGCAATGGCACGCGGAATACGACCCGCAGCGCAATCCGATCAACCGGAAGATCTTTCAGGCGTTCGGCGAGGCGCTCGTGGCGCGGCAGCGGGCGACGGCGTAGCCGGTTAGCGCGCGGCGAGGGGCCCTTCTGCCATCGGGGAGCCGTGAATGGCCTCGCATGATCACTACTTCATCAAGGGGGCCGGGGTCTACGACACCCCGCTGCTGTTGCTTCATGGCTCTGGTCGGACCGAGCAGGACATGGTGCCACTTGCCGGCCAGCTTGCGCCGGCCTCGACGGCGGTTGCGGTTCGTGGAGCCCTTCCTTGGGAAGGTGGCTTTGCGTTCTTTCGCCGGTTCGAGGATCGCTCGATCGATGAACGCGATCTCATTGCCCGAGCGGATCGGCTTGCGGACGAAGTGAACCAATTCGGCATGGATTATCGGTTTCCAAAGCCGCCGATTGCCGTCGGTTTTTCGAACGGCGCAATCATGGCGGCTGCTCTAAAGCGTGATGGCATTAAGTTCGATAGCCTGAATTTTTGAGGTAGTTGGCGCATTCCTCGGGGGTGAAGGCATC
>NZ_JBANBK010000170.1:0-6140 GCF_053572325.1 Bradyrhizobium sp. UFLA05-112
GCTCGGCACCGTGCTGCTTCAGGTGCTGCAGAATCTCGTCAATCTCCTGGGCATTCCGAGCTCGCTGAATTTCGCCGTTATGGGGACGGTGATCCTGATCGGCGTGCTCGGCGACCAGTATCTCATGCAGCGCCGCCGCACGACGACCGCAAAGGCGCGGCCGCAGGCGAACGTCGCGGCCGCGCCGCTGGAGCGCGCGAACGCGGAGTGAGGTTGACGCGCGGCGTCAGACCCAGCCGCCGTCGACGACGTAGTGCTGCGACGTGCACGCCGAAGCCTCATCGGAGGCGAGGAACAGCGTCACCTTCGCGATCTCGTCCGGCATCAGCTTGCGTTTCAGGCACTGGCGGCGCATCAGCTCTTCCACGCCTTCCGGGGTCAGCCATTTCGTGACCTGACGCTCGGTCATGATCCAGCCGGGCGCGATCGCGTTGACGCGGATGTTGTAGGGGCCGTAGTCGCGCGCGAGCGAGCGGGTGAGGCCGATCACGCCGGATTTGCTGGCGGTGTAGGCGGCCATGCCGCCTTGTCCCGCCATCCAGGAGACCGAGCCGAAATTGATGATGGCGCCGGCGCTCGCCGCCTTCATGTCCGGCAGGACCGCCTGCGCCGCGAAGAACTGATGCTTCAGGTTCACGGCGATGCGGTCGTCCCAATATTCCGGCGTCACCTCCTCGGTCGGATGCCGCTCGTCATGCGCGGCGTTGTTGACGAGGATGTTGATCGGGCCGTGGGCCTTGCGGGCCTCCGCGATGCCGGTCCGCAAGGCCGCGATATCGGTGAGGTCGACGTGGTGGAAATGCGCCGCGAGGCCTTGGTCTGACAGCTCGCGTGCCAGCCGCGTGCCGTCATCCGCCTTGATATCGAAGAACACGACGACGGATTTTTGCTGCGCAAAGCGCCGCACGATCGCTTCGCCGATGCCGGACGCGCCGCCCGTGACGAGAACGACCTTGTCTGCAAGGTCCGGATAAATGGCGGCCACGATGTCCTCCCAATACTGGTGTCCGGGCAATGCTTGCCCGGCAAAACTACTCGTCGGAACCTTAGCCACATGACCGGTGAGGTGCATAGATCAGAATTTTAGTTGCGTACCTCAAAAAATGAGGGCAGCATTGCCGCAACGACATAAGCAAGACCAAAACCAATAGTCGGGAGGAATGCTGATGAGGCTGCTCAGGAAACTGGGACTCGCTGCTACCGCATGGCTGCTCGCGCAAGGCGCGGCGATGGCCGACACCACGGTGAAATGGCTCCACATCGAGGTCAATCCCGCGCAGGTCAAGATCTGGGAAGAGGTGGCGCGGGCCTATGAGGCCTCGCATCCCGGCGTCAAGATCGAGATGCAGTTCCTCGAGAACGAGGCGTACAAGGCGAAGCTTCCGACCATTCTTCAGTCCAAGGACCGGCCCAACATCATCTATAGCTGGGCGGGCGGCGTGTTGAAGACACAGATCGAGGCCGATGTCCTCGACGACATCACCGACCAGGTGAAGGGTTATTCCGACACGCTGACGCCTGCGGCGCTTGCCGCCTTCAGCAGGGATGGCCGCGTCTACGGCTTGCCGACGGCGCTGTCGCAGGTCGGCTTCCTCTACAACAAGGAGTTGATGGCGAAGGCAAATGTCGATCCAGCCGCCATCAAGACCTGGGACGATCTGCTCGCAGCGGTGAAAACGCTGAAAGCCGCGGGCGTGACGCCGATCGTCGTCGGCGGCGCCGACAAATGGCCGCTGCATTTCTACTGGACGCACCTTGCGGTGCGGATCGGCGGCAAGCCGGCCTTCGATGCCGCGCTGCGCGGCGAAAACGGCGGCTTTGCCGGCGAGACATTCCAGAAATCCGGCGAACTGTTCAAGCAGCTCGTGGACCTCCAGCCGTTCCAGAACGGCTTCCTCGGCTTCAAGAATCCGCAAGCCGTGGGCTATTTCGGCGACGGCAAGGCGGCGATGACGCTCGCCATCAGCACCGTCTATCACCTGCAGCGCGCGCTTGCCGCCGACAAGGTGGGCCTCGGTGAAGACAAGATCGGCTGGTTCGATTTCCCGGTGGTGACCGGTGGCAAGGGCGCGCCATCAGACACGCTCGGCGGTATCACCGGCTGGCTCGTCACCAAGGGCTCGCCGAAAGAGGCGGTCGACTTCCTCAAATACTTCGTCTCCAAGGACGTGCAGACGCGCCTTGCCGCCGGCAATTACATCATTCCCGTGGTGAAGGGCGCCGATGCCGGGCTCAACAACGCCTTCATGAAGCGCATCGCGGACAATCTTGCGAAATCGAACTACCACCAGAACTTCTATGACCAGAGCCTCGGTCCTTCCGTCGGTCGCGTCGTCAACGACGTCGCGGCGGAGATTGCCGGCGGCAGCATGAGCCCGCAGGATGCGGCCAAAGCGATCGAGGCAGCCTGGAAGCAGGGCAACTGACCGTGGCGCGGCGGATGGCGACTTCGCCGGCGATGGGTGTGGTTGAGCCCGCACCATCGCCGATCGCGGTGCGCGGTCCGAGCTGGGACGGCCGGCTCACCGTGCTCGTGCTGTTCCTTCCGCCGGCGCTGCTGCTGTTCACCCTGTTCGTCGTGGTGCCGATCGGGGAGGCGGCCTGGTATTCCACCTTCACCTGGAACGGTTTTGGCCGGCCGACCAACTGGATCGGGCTCGACAATTACCGCTTCGTGCTCCAGACGCGCGCCTTCTGGCTCGCGCTGCGCAACAACGGCCTGATCATCGCGGTCTCGCTGCTCGTCCAGTTGCCGCTGGCGCTGACCCTCGCGCTCATGCTCGCCGAACGCTTTCGCGGCGCGGTCGCGCTGCGCATGCTGTTCTTCATGCCTTACATCCTGGCCGAGATCGCCACCGGGCTGATCTTCTCGTTCGTTTATGACGGTGATTACGGCCTCGTCGCCTCGATCTGGCGCGCCTTCGGTAGCGAAGCGCCGCATCTGCTCGCCTCGACCGACACCGCGATGCTGGCGGTGCTCATCGTGATCGTCTGGAAGTATTTTGGCTTCCACATGATGCTGTTCATCGCCGCGCTGCAGAGCCTCGACAGGAGCCTGATCGAGGCGGCGCGCATCGACGGCGCAACGCGCTCGCAGACGCTGCGCCACGTCGTGATTCCCTTGCTCTATCCGACCATTCGTCTCTCGGTATTCTTCGCCATCATAGGGTCGTTGCAGCTATTCGACCTGGTGATGCCGTTGACGCGTGGGGGGCCGGCGGATTCCTCGAATACGATGGTGAGCTTCCTCTACAACAACGGCATCTCGCGCATGCGGGTCGGCTATGGCAGCGCCATCGGTGTCATCCTGTTCATGATCTGTGTCACCTTCGCCTTCACCTACAAGCGATGGTTCATGCGCGATGAGTAACGTCGAGGTCACCCGCGCGCCGTTCGATCCCGCCGTGCTGTACAAGGCGATGTTCCTTGCTCTCGTCGCGATCTTCGTCGCGATGCCGCTGCTCGCGACCGTGCTCGGCGGCTTCAAGACGCTCGGCGAATTGCGCGTCAATCCGTTCGGTCTGCCGCGGCACTGGGAATGGCAGAACTACGCCGACATCCTGTTCTCGCAGCGCTACTGGCAGCTCCTGCGCAATTCACTCATCATCTCGACGCTGACGGTGACGCTCACTCTGATCGTCGCGTCGATGGCGGCATTCACCTTCGCCCATGTCCGGTTCTTCGGCAGCTCGATGCTGCTGAGCTACTTGACGCTGGGACTATTGTTTCCGGCCGCAACCGCCGTGCTGCCGCTGTTCATCAAGGTGCGGGATCTCGGGCTGCTCGATACCTATCTCGGCGTCGTGCTGCCGCAGGTCGCCTTCAGCCTCGCCATGAGCATCCTGCTGCTCAGGCGTTTCTTCAAGGACATCCCCTACGAGCTGCTCGAGGCGGCGCTGGTCGATGGTTGCAGCTACATCAAATTCTTCCGCTACGTGACGCTGCCGCTGTCGCGGCCGATCCTGGCCACCGTCGGCACCATCACCTTCGTCAATAGCTGGAACGCCTATCTGTTGCCGCTGGTGATGCTCAACACCGATGCGCTTTATCCCTGGCCGCTCGGCATCATGGTTTACCAGGGCGAATATTCGTCGGAGTGGCACCTGATCCTCGCCTTCATCACATTGACCATCCTGCCGACGATCATCCTCTTCCTCTTGGCGCAGAAGCACATCGTCGCCGGTCTCACCGCGGGCGCAGTCAAGGGATGAACGACACCTCACGGAGACAAGAATGAGAAAAGTCGGCATCGGCATCATCGGTTGCGGCAATATCAGCACCGCGTACCTCAAGGCAGCGCAGGGCTTCCCGGTCCTCGACATTCGCGCGCTCGCCGACATGCGCAGCGATGCGGCGGAAAAACGGGGGGCCGAGTTCGGCCTGCCCGCGATGCGCGTGGACCAGTTGCTCAAGCGCGACGATATCGAGATCGTGGTCAATCTCACGGTGCCGCTCGCCCACACCGACGTCAGCCTCGCGGTCCTGAACGCGGGCAAGCACGTTCATTCCGAGAAGCCGCTGGGCGTCAATGTCGCCGAGGCGTGCAAGGTGATGGATCTCGCCGCGCAAAAGAACCTGCGTGTTGGCTGCGCGCCGGACACCTTCCTCGGCGGCGGCCACCAGACGGCGCGGAAGCTGATCGACGACGGCGCCATCGGCACGCCGGTCGCGGGCAGCGCATTCTTCATGTGCCCTGGCCACGAACGCTGGCATCCGGCGCCGGGCTTCTACTATTTGCGCGGCGGCGGGCCGATGCTGGACATGGGGCCATATTATATCACCGACCTCGTGCAACTGCTCGGTCCCGTCGCGAGCGTGATGGGCTCGACCGCGCGGCCGAGATCCGAGCGTCTCGTGACCAGCCAGCCGATGAACGGCCAGATGATCCCTGTCGAGGTCGCAACCCACGTGGCCGGCACGCTTGAATTTGAAAGCGGCGCGGTGGTCTCGATCGCCATGAGCTTTGACGTGCCGAAGCACCGACATGCGCCGATCGAGATCTATGGCGACAAGGGCAGCATGCTGGTCCCCGATCCCAACCGCTTCGGCGGCGAGGTGCAGGTGGCGAAGACCGGCGGCGAGTGGGAGGCCGTGCCGCTGACCCATGGCCATGTCGAAGGCGAATTCCGCTCGATCGGCGTCGCCGATATGGCAACCGCAATCGTCACCAACCGGCCGCACCGCGCCAGCGGCGCGCTCGCTTTCCACGTGCTGGAGGCGATGGAAGCGTTCCAGGCCTCCGCCGATGAGGGACGCCGCGTCAAAATCGAGAGCCGCGTCGAGCGGCCGGCGATGTTGCCGGCCGGGCGTGAGACCGGACAGATCGACTGAGGATCATGACAATGCGCAAGGCAATGATTGTATGGGGTGGCTGGCCGGGACACGATCCTGATCTGTGCGCCTCGATGATACGAGGCTGGCTGAAGCAGGAAGGCTTCGAGGTCCGTATCGAGACCACGACGGCGGCGTTCGCCGATCCCGCGATCCACGACCTCTCGCTGATCATTCCGATCTACACCATGTCGAAGATCGAGAAGCCGGAGGCGCTCAACCTCTGCGCGGCCGTGCGCGGCGGCGTCGGACTCGCGGGTCATCATGGCGGCATGTGCGACGCCTTCCGGGAGTCCGTCGATTATCAATTCCTCTGCGGCGGCCAGTGGGTTGCCCATCCCGGCAACATCATCGACTACAGGGTGGACTTGACGAAGCCGGATGACCCCATCATGAAGGGTCTGAAGAGCTTTGAGCATCGATCCGAGCAGTACTACATGCATGTCGACCCCGCCAACGAAGTGCTGGCCACGACGACGTTTTCCGGCGAGCACGCGCCCTGGATCGAGGGCGTGGTGATGCCCGTGGTCTGGAAGAAGCGCTATGGCGAGGGCAGGGTGTTTTATTCCTCGCTCGGCCACCGCGCCTATGAACTGGACGTGCCCGAGATCAGGACCATGATGATCCGCGGCATGCTGTGGGCCGCGCGCGGATGACGGGCGGCGAGACGCAATCGGCCATGCGCGCGACGCTGGAAGACGTCGCGCGCATGGCCGGAGTGTCGCTCGCAACTGTCGATCGGGTCGTCAACCGTCGCGAAGGCGTGCGTGCCAAAACTGTGGCGCGCGTGGAGGCGGCGGTCGCAAAGC
>NZ_JBANBK010000171.1:0-5732 GCF_053572325.1 Bradyrhizobium sp. UFLA05-112
CCTGTACCGATCCCGCAAGGACGAAGCCGGAAGCGGCCCCTTCCAGCGGCCGCGGAACGCGATCTAGACTAAGAGGCGTCCACCTCCGGCAGTGGCGATCGCGCGCTCGCTCACGAGCACAGTTTCCTGTATTCGTCCGGCGGACCTGTCGGCTGCCATCCTTGCCAAGCTTTGTGGCGCAATTTCCGGAATGCTGCTGATGAACTGGCAGCTCGGGCGCACGCCGATGCGCGGCCCATCGCAATCGCGGAGACCACGATGACCGTCACGATCTACCACAACCCGGCTTGCGGCACCTCGCGCAACACGCTCGCGATGATCCGGCAGAGCGGCGTCAAGCCCGTCGTCATCGAATACCTCAAGACACCGCCGTCGCGCGAACGGCTCAAAGAGCTGGTTGCAGCGATGGGAATTTCGCCCCGCGCTCTCCTGCGCGAGAAGGGTACGCCCTATCGGGACCTCGGCCTGGACGACCCGAAATGGTCGGACGACCAGTTGCTCGACTTCATGGTGGTGCATCCCATTCTCATCAACCGTCCCATCGTCGTGACGCCAAACGGCGCGCGGTTGTGCCGACCTTCGGAGGCCGTGATCGATCTCCTGGACAATCCCGTGGGACGTTTCGTGAAGGAAGACGGCGAGGTGGTCGAGCCGCGCTAGCCTTCGGTCGCTTCGCGCAGCCCAGGCGGCTTCCGCCGCTGGTATTCTCCTCGTAGGATGCTAAGCTTCCCGTCCGACCTTGGACGAGGTGCTGACTGCGCTCCGTCCGCTGCCTTGTCACGTTTCCCGGAGTAATCGCTGCGCATGGCGAACGGCAAAGACGTTTCGATGACCGTCTCCAACGGTCACTGCCACGGGTGGACGTACCCTTGATAATGGTCCCGGCTCAATGCTCATCAGCAGACGGGAGGACAGCATGGAAGGCGCCATGACCGCAACCGCGACGGCCTTAGTGCGCTTTTCCGGCATCCAGAAGACCTACGACGGCGAGCACCTCGTCGTGAAGAACCTCGACCTCGATATCAGGAAGGGTGAGTTCATCACCCTGCTCGGCCCGTCCGGCTCGGGCAAGACGACCACGCTGATGATGCTGGCGGGCTTCGAGGTGCCGACCCATGGCGAGATCTACCTCGCCGACCGGCCGATCAAGAACATGCCGCCGCACAAGCGCGACATCGGAATGGTGTTCCAGAACTACGCGCTGTTTCCGCACCTGACGATCGAGGAGAATGTCGCCTTCCCGCTATCCGTCCGCAAGGTCAACAAGGCGGAGGCGCAGGAGCGCGTGCGCGCGGCGCTGCGCATGATCAAGATGGAGGCGCTGGCGCAGCGGCGTCCCGGACAATTGTCCGGCGGCCAGCAGCAGCGCGTCGCCCTGGCCCGCGCGCTGGTCTTCAATCCCCAGATCGTGCTGATGGACGAGCCGCTCGGCGCCCTGGACAAGCGTCTGCGGGAGCAGATGCAGCTCGAGATCAAGCAACTGCACGAGACGATGGGCATCACCATAGTCTACGTCACGCACGATCAGAGCGAGGCGCTCACCATGTCGGACCGCATCGCCGTGTTCAACGATGGCATCGTGCAGCAGATCGACAAGCCAGACGCGCTGTACGAACACCCCGTGAACAGCTTCGTCGCCCACTTCGTCGGCGAGAACAACGTGCTGGCCGGCACGGTCGAGACGATCGAGCAGGGATATTGCCGCGTCGCGCTGGCCTCCGGAGGCTCCGTCATGGCCCGGGCGGTCAACGTGGCGAGCAGCGGCGCCGCTACCTCGCTGTCGGTGCGGCCGGAGCGGATCTCCATTATAGTCGACGGGGCGACGGCCGAGGGACCGAACCGTCTGCCGGCCACCGTGCAGAGCACCATCTATCTCGGCGACCACACGCTGGCCGTGCTCGAGGTCGCCGGCAACGGGGAGTTCATGGTCAAGCTTCAGCCGGGCGAACACAACAGCTTGAGACAGGGCGAAAGCGTGTCCATCACGTTCCGCCCCGAAGACTGCCTGGCCCTCGATCCCGTGTAATCGAACCGGGACAGCACACTTTCCAGAACGCAACTCACAACAAGAAGGGAACGAAGACGATGCTGAAGCTCAAGATGGCACTGGGATTCGCCGCGACGCTGACCGCCGGCGTTGCTCTGGCCACAGTCGCGCAGGCGCGCGACCTCACCGTGGTATCGTGGGGCGGGGCGTATCAGGACGCCCAGAAGAAGGTCTATTTCGAGCCGTTCAAGAAGACGGCCGGCGTCCCGATGAACGACGAGTCGTGGGACGGCGGCATCGGCGTGCTGCGCGCCAAGGTGCAGGGCGGAGCGGCGACCTGGGACGTCGTCCAGGTCGAGAGCGAGGAGCTCGCGGTCGGCTGCGACGAGGGCCTGTTCGAGAAGATCGACTACAGCAAGATCGGCGGCGAGGCCGCCTATCTGCCGCCGTCGGTCAATCCCTGCGGCGTCGGCGCCATCCTGTACGATTTCGTTCTCGGCTACGACAAGGACAAGCTGAAGGAAGCGCCGAAGGGCTGGGCGGACTTCTTCGACACCAAGAAATATCCGGGCAAGCGCGCCTTGCGCCAGGGCCCGAAGACCACGCTGGAGATCGCCCTCATCGCCGACGGCGTCCCGCCGGCGGACGTCTACAAGGTGCTGGCCACCGACGAGGGCGTCGATCGCGCCTTCAAGAAGCTCGACACCATCAAGGGCGACCTCGTCTGGTGGAAGGCCGGCGCCCAGCCGCCGCAACTGCTCGCCTCGGGCGAAGTGGCGATGACGTCGGTCTACAACGGCCGCATCGACACCGCGAACAAGAACGAGAAGAAAAACTTCGGCATGGTGTGGGACGGCGCGCTCTACACGCTCGACAGTTGGGTGATCCTGAAGGGCAGCCCGAACAAGGACGCCGCCTACAAGTTCCTCGACTTCGCGGGCAAGGCCGAGAACCAGTCCAAGCTGTCGGAGAACATCGCCTACGGCACCTCGAACAAGGACGCCGCGGGACTGATCCAGCCGGCCGTTCTGAAGGACCTGCCGACGGCGCCTGACAATATGAAGAATGCGGCGGAGATCAACGTTGCGTTCTGGCTCGAGAACATCGACCGCCTGACCGAGCGCTTCAACAAGTGGGCGGCGAAATAGCGCGTCTGCCGGGCTTAAAGCGATGACGGAAGCGTTCCTGACCAGCGCCGATGCGCCAACCGACGTGCCGCTCAAGCGCCGCCTGAAGCGGGCCGAGCGGACGCGCCAGGTCAAGGCATTGGCGCTGGTCTTGCCGCTTCTCGCATTCCTGCTCTTCACCTTCCTGGGTCCGATCGCCGGCATGCTCTGGCACGCCGTCGACGACTGGGAGGTGCGTCAGGTCCTCCCGCACACCGTGACGGCGCTAGCCGATTGGGACGGCAAGGATCTGCCGGACGAAAAGGCCTATGCGGCGCTGGCCGACGACATCCTGGCGGCGCGCGCCGCCGGGACGCTCGCCATCGCAGCCAAGCGGCTCAACTACGCCGTGAACGGCTTCCGCACCATTCTCACCAGCACGGCGCGCAATCTGAAAGCCCCGCCTGAAGCCGGCACGGCCAAGGAGACGCTCGGCAAGATCAATCCGGCCTGGCGCGACCGCGCGACCTGGGCGGCGATCAGGGGCGCGAGCGGCCGGGTGACCGCCTTTTACCTGCTGGCAGCGCTCGACCTGACGCGCAACGTCGACGGCGCGATCGTCGCCGCCCCGCCCGATCAGGCCATCTACCGCGACATCTTCGTCCGCACCTTCGCCATCAGCCTCAGTGTCACGGTGCTGTGCCTGATCCTCGGCTTCCCGGTCGCCTATCTCTTGGCGACGCTGCCGGCCGGACGATCGAATCTCCTGATGATCTTCGTGCTGCTGCCGTTCTGGACCTCGCTCCTGGTGCGCACCTGCGCCTGGATCGTGCTGTTGCAGAGCAATGGCGTGGTGAACGATTCTTTGCGCTTTCTCGGCATCATCGATGCGCCGATGCGCCTGATCTACAACCGCTTCGGCGTCTATGTGGCGATGACGCACGTTCTCTTGCCCTTCATGATCCTGCCACTCTACAGCAGCATGAAGGCGATCTCGCCGGCCTATATGCGCGCCGCCGCCTCGCTCGGCGCGCCGCCGCTCACCGCCTTCCTGCGGATCTACCTGCCGCAGACCCTGCCCGGCATCGCAGCCGGAAGCCTGCTCGTCTTCATCCTGGCGCTCGGCTACTACATCACGCCGGCCCTCGTCGGCGGCGGCGCCGACCAGATGATGAGCTACTTCATCGCCCTCTACACCACCGAAACCGCCAATTGGGGCCTCGCCTCGGCCCTGGGCGCGCTACTGCTGGCCGCCACGCTGCTGCTCGGCGTCCTCTACGGAAAGCTGGTGCAGGGACAGCAGGTCACGGGAGGAATGAAGAATTGAGCGGCGATGCTTCCCTCCGCACCACCAGCCAGCGCATCGCGTGGGGCGCGACCATCGTCATTGCCACGCTGGTCTTCATCTTCCTGATGGCGCCGATCCTCGCGATCATGCCGCTGTCGTTCAGCTCCAGCGCCTACCTCACCTATCCGCTGCCCGGCCTTTCCTTGCGCTGGTACGACGAGTTCATCCATTCGGCGCGCTGGATGACGTCGCTGAAGAACAGCATGATCATCGGCGTCGCGGCGACGATGCTCTCGGTCGTGCTCGGCACGCTGGCCGCGCTGGGGCTGGCGCAGTGGAAGAGCCGCTTCAAGCCGCTGGTGCTGGCGATCGTGCTGTCGCCGGTCGTGGTGCCCGGCGTCATCACCGCGGTCGGCCTCTACTTCTTCTTCGCACCGATCGGGCTGACCGGCAGCTATCTCGGCCTGATCCTCGCCCATACCGCGCTGGCAACACCGTTCGTGGTGATCACGGTCGGCGCAACGCTGCAAAGCTTTGACATGAACCTGGCGCGCGCCGCTGCATCCCTCGGCGCCCCGCCGCTCTACGCCTTCCGCCGCGTGATCCTGCCGCTGATCCTGCCGGGTCTGGCATCGGGTGCGCTGTTTGCCTTTGCCACCAGCTTCGACGAGGTGGTGATCGTGCTGTTCATGGCCGGCCCCGAGCAGCGCACCCTGCCCCGCGAAATGTTCAGCGGCATCCGCGAGAACATCAGCCCGACCATCACGGCGGCGGCGGTGATCCTGACCACCGTCTCGGTCATCCTGCTCGCGACCATGGAAGGCCTGCGCCGGCGCAACGAGCGGCTGAAGGGCAACAGCACCTGAGGGGCGCTAGCCGCGTTCCTAAAACAAAAATGTCGAAAACAACCCCATGCAAAGTAGCCGGTGACGGACGGAGCGTGGTTTACGATTTTACGAAATCATTTGACACGTCGGGCAAATCAGGGGCACGATGGCATCATCGCGGTCCGTGGGACGCCGACCTCCCTGCAATGGGGAGAATTGTAGCCCGGATGGAGCGCAGCGAAATCCGGGAATCACGCCCGCGGAGCTAACCCCGGATTACGCTTCGCTCCATCCGGGCTACAACGCTAGCCGCAGACCTGCTTTCACCGTGATACGCAAACAGCTCGACCGGCTCGTTGAAGCCGCACGCCGGTTATTCGCCGACGCGTTCGAGCTCGACTTCGTTCTTTACGAGGTCGGCAAAAGCGCGTGAGAGCAGCACCGTTCGCCCTAAAGCGTGATGGCATTAAGTTCGATAGCCTGAATTTTTGAGGTAGTTGGCGCATTCCTCGGGGGTGAAGGCA
>NZ_JBANBK010000172.1:0-5512 GCF_053572325.1 Bradyrhizobium sp. UFLA05-112
AGTTGAGGCCCTCGCCAAAAAATGGGCAGGCAAGCGCGCCAAACGCAGCTAACCCGCGGCCTGCACCGGAGGGTTACTCTGAAGAGAGCACGAGGTCCGGAGTGCCTAGGAGTCCGGACACGCTTTTTAGATCAAGGACTTAGCCGATCTAACCAATTGAAAGTACTTAAATAAGCATTGCCCATCGTTGCCGACGATCGCGCTATATAGTTATGGTCCGTGGACCCAAATTGGACCCAACATCAGGTCCGGTGACATGCCTCGCACAATGCGCTTGCCGCTGAACCGACTGAATTCGGTGCCGCGCTAATAGTCTAACTATCGTTCTGAACGATCACCGCTGGACTGGTCTGGCGATCTTCGCGCAGTGGCTGCACGCCAGTCGATATGCCGTACGAGCCCCAGGATTGTTCGGGTAACAGGGGTTGCTACGCCACGCTCGTCTGCATGGCGGACCACCGCGCCGCATATCGCCTCGATCTCGGTGGGTCTACCTGCAATAACATCTTGAAGCATGGAAGGCTTATGATGGATGTGGTGTGCGAGCGCATCGGCCAACATCTCTTCCACATGCTGCTGCTCAACGGCAAAGCCGCAGGCGATCGCCGTACTACAAACCTCCGAGACAATCTGAAAAGCCAACGCCCGCGTTTCCGTGTGCGCGCCGATTTGACCCACCGCTGATCCGGTGACTGCGCAAAGGCCGTTCAAAGCGGCGTTGAACGCGACCTTCTCCCAGATCGCCGTTTCGGCATGTGGATCGATTACCGCATTGAGCCCGCTCCGCGCGAAGAGATCGGGAAGGAGGTCCAGCGTCGGCGAGGCAGGTTCGCCTGCCGCCGCGAGCCGAGCAACGCCGCGACCGTGAGATTCGACGCTGCCCGGCCCCCTAATATCGGCGGGGTAGGTTGTGATGCCGATCAGCACATTTCGAGGATCGGCGAACTCGGTGAGAACAAGCTTGTTATCGAGCCCGTTTTGCAGGCTCAAGAGCGCCGTGTTTGGGCCGATCGAGCTACGTATGGCGGTTAGTGCCTGCTTCGTGTGCATCGCCTTCGTGAAGACGATGACGAGGTCGTAGACGGCATTCACCTCGGAGGGAAACAGAACCGGGACGTGAATGCGGCGCTCGCCTGCATCCGTCTTGAGGTTGAGGCCGTTCTTGCGAATCGATTCGACATGAGCGGCATCGAGGTCGATTAGGGTGACATCTGCTCCGGCCTCGAAGAGACTGCCCCCGAATAAGGATCCCATTGCGCCGGCTCCGAGAACGGCGACACCGAATGAGTGGCTGCTCTGGTCGGACATCGTTCCTCTTCCCGGTATTGTCCAGTTCTAGCTGGATTGGCTCATTGTGGCGCAGAACAGCACGCTTCACCTGTCCCGCGGTCCGTCGTCCGATCTCATCGGTTCTTAATGGATAATGATTGCCCAGAGTGCCCGCCGGAGCCTCAGTAGATGACGGCATATCTATCACACATGGTACATTTACTGTACTGAGCCCGAACGCTACCGAGCGCCTAGGTGATTTCCTTTGGGGGGCCTAGCTGTTGGCTTCTTCGCCAAACATTGCCTTCGCTCGACTTCTTGCCAGCGATCCGTAACCAGAATGTCGCAGTTGGGTCAGACTCGCAAAAGCTCGTGCCGAGCATAACGAGTCCGCTATACCCCCGAAAATCGGCATAAGAGCTCACCTTGCGAAGGTCTGCGTCGGGCCGATTAATCACTGGTATCTCTGAGTCGCAACCGCGGCCTTTTTCAACGGAATCGGCCAGTACCCGAAAAGCCAGAAAGCGCCGGCGTTGATCTACGTCAAAGAATGTACGGTGGTGAGCTCCAATATTTTCTTCTCTGCCGAGCACATTGAAGATCAGAAGGGCAGAGTAATTTCACGGTACCCGCATTCTGCACGCGATCAGCGACGCGCAAGTCGTAACTGGGAGGAGAAACCCATGTCACGTACGAAACTCATATTTTCAGCCGCGTTATTGGCCTCGGCCCTTTCAACGCAATTGATTGCTGCTGAGGTTAAGGTCGATCAGCAGACCTGCTATACGGGACCAGCCCACCTCATTCAGCACGCTGACGGAATGGTGGCTGGGTCGTATGCCGTTATCGGTACGTCGCCTGGAACGGAAGGGACCCCATTTCACATGATGTCAGGGCAGTGCCTAGGGGCATTTTCGGACGTCAGCGGCCAGCACGACGAAAACGGCAGTTGCGAGTTCGTGGACGCGGCCGGCGACAAGTACTTTGTCGTGTATTCCCGGAAGGGAGATCCTGCCAAGGCCGAGGGGACGTACCGTGTCGTTCACGGCACGGGCAAATTCGCCGACATGAGCGGAAGCGGGAAATGGATGCCCATCGGTAACTTCCCGCCCAGCGGCATGCCAAACATGTTTAACGGCTGCAATCACGAGTGGGGGGCGTATACCATGAAATAGGTGGCAGGATGTTCGGGAAGGCGCTTGTGCGTCTCTGTGCAAACAAGGCAAGCGCAATGTCGGAGTCGGTTCAAACCGGTAATACTCTGACCGAGCGGAATATTTCCGCTTAGCCCTCAAGATCAAGCACGAGGGCTGAACCACAAGGAGAGCCCAACTTCTGGAGAGCGCGCTGGGTGACATCAGCCGTCGGCGCATCAACGGATGGCCAGACCGCCATGCGCATCCGCCGAACGGCTCTGGGTGACCAGGGAAGGGGTCCAAGGAGGTTTCGAAAATGCGGACGCGAGCAGGTAAGGTCCGCAGGTCTAGCAAGGTGAGTGCCGGTGAGGCTTCAAACCTGATGCGGCGCCCGGCTTTCGAAGAAGCTCGGACAAGGGGGCCTCGGCCTCAGTTAAATCGGACGCCAAATGGCCGTGCTGTTTAGCTTTACATTTCTGGATCTGAAATGCGGGTCAGCATCTTCACGTGCGGTCCTGCCCGTTTGAAGATCGGCTCCCAAAAGGCATAGGCCGTCTCGGCGAAACTCGCGCTTATGGTGAACTTCGTGAGCGCCCCCCGATATGCCGCCTGTCGCCGGCAGCCCTGCCCCTCGACAAGATGCCAGATGAATTGAGCGACCTGGCGCGCATACGTGCTCGGACGCCCTCGGTGGTTGGGTACGATCTCAAGCCGCATGGTCCCGGTGTCGCGCGTCTCTGGTTCGGTGATATTGGCAAGCCAGATGAAGATTGATGGGTCAATACTCCCGGCATAGCCGTCGCGCTTGAGTTGCTGATTGATCATAGAGAACGCGCTGGCGGCTTCTCTGAAGCATTCGCTCAGGATGAAGTTCGCCTGATTCTCCAGCTTGCCGCTCTGAAGATCGTCCAGCAATCTGACCGCCTCGTCTGTGAGCCGCCGCATGTATCGCAGTTGCGGCTGCCTCGCGCCTTCGGATGGTTCCTTCTGCACAACCAGCTCGGGCGCATCCGCGCAGAACTCCGTTGTGGTTTCTTTGCGAACGATCAGAAAATTGCCTTCAAGAGTGGAGCTGCCGATGTCTTTCGACTCGGCTTCGTCTTCCACCCGTGTCTCCACGAGGTTCTTTGCATGGTCCAACGCAGCATTCAGGCTGGCTTTGATGTTTTCAAAAGCTCCGTTTTGATAGTCCTTGGCAATCTCCACCATCATCTCGTTGGTAATGTCGGAATCTAGGAGTTCGTCCTTGCGCGGCGCCGCCGCATTCCGAGATTCAAGCACCGCAACGGGATTCGGAGCCATCGCTTGCCTTGCAAGGATTGTTTGATCAGACGTCTTCTCGCCTGTGTGCTCCGATCGCGGATTGGAAGCAGCAGTCCCGCTGGACAACACAAACAAACCATCGTCAATGGCTCGGCTCGCCGCCGCGGTAAGCTCTACCAGCGAGCGTCGCGCACAGCGCGTATGGCTAGCATGCCGCCGTTTTTGCGTGTGGCTCATGATCTAACGACCCCTCGACAAGCTTTTTCAAGACCCAGCGCCACAGCTCACGAACTTCCTCCGAGGCTCTTCCCTCTTGTGCAAACTCGGTCACGCCTAATCCTGCCCCAAGCGCGTCCTGGTGGTCATTGCGATGTCCGACGTAGGGAAGCGCAAGCACCCCGAGCGAATTGAGCGACGTTGCAGCTTCACTCACGCGGCAGCCCCGCGGTGGCGTCTGATTGAGGACGAAAGCAAATCGGCGGTTGAGCCTACGAATAGCAATCAACGTCGGTATCGCGGCTTCGATGTCGGCCAGACTCGGACGCACCGGGATCAGGCAAAGGTCGGCCCTCGCGATGGCG
Source organism: Bradyrhizobium sp. UFLA05-112 (assembly GCF_053572325.1). Lineage (NCBI taxonomy): Bacteria > Pseudomonadati > Pseudomonadota > Alphaproteobacteria > Hyphomicrobiales > Nitrobacteraceae > Bradyrhizobium > Bradyrhizobium sp. UFLA05-112. The sequence goes on from NZ_JBANBK010000172.1 coordinate 4,250, forward strand.
CGTATGGCCAGTGCATTGTTCGTGGCGGCGGTATCGAGGATCGCAAGCGAGATTCCCTCAGCTTCAAGGCTGACGAGCGCCCCTTCTATTTCGGTGGGATCGGAGACCCGAACGACCCGCGGATAGGGATGGCCGCGCCGTTCTTTCCATTTTGAAATCGTGCCTTGTGGATCCGCCTCGACAATTGCGACTCGGTCCCCGTTCACCATCGCTGCGACTGCAATTCCGACCGCCAGCGTGCTCTTGCCGCTTCCGCCTTTTTGGGTAACCAGAGCAAGGATATACATCTCCTGCGCTTCCCGGATGACAACGACATGAAACGCACGAGTCGTCGAAAAAAATGGGACTACCAATCGGTGACCTACCACTCCTCATCGTGAATCGCATCAAGAGCGAGCGTGGAACTCACAACCAAATCAAGATCCAGCCACTAACGATATACCGCGCTATACGTTGTAACGCTGGCCGGTCCATACATGCGGGCCAAAGGGCCACTTTCAGAGTCCTGAAATTTCAGAGATCAATCCAGCTCCAGGAGTGCTCCAAACTCATTCTCGTTCATCTGCGCAAAATCATAACGCGGGTAAACGTCCCTTGCCTGCCTGAAGAAGAAGTCGCCGAACGCTTTTGCCGCATCGAAGCGCAGCGGGTGATTGACGTGAGCGAAGGCGATCTGGGTGAAGAATGGCTCGGTGCCGGCAATAGCAACAGACTCGATGTGATCTGGGAATATTCGTGCCCAGTAAGAAACTAGATGGTGCCATGTAAAGGCTACGTCCGCGTAACCGCGGGCGACCATCTCAGGAAGATCGCGATGCATGATGCCAAGCCGGCCTGAGAAATCCGCCTCTGCTGCGACGAGAGCATCGGCTGCGGCTTTTCCCAGCAAAGTCTCCGTGGCAGCAAGGCATTTTGCTCGAACATCGCCGGTATCCGGCAGCGCGATCCGCGTACCTGGACGTATCACGTCAGGCAGCCCGCGAATGCCGAGCGGATTACCCTTCCGAACCAGCAGTGCGACGCCGCGATTCCTGCAGAAGAACCGCGCCTCACGCTCGACCACTCCCTGCTGATGCAACTGCCGCAATGGTTCTGGGTAGCCCATGAAGATATCAGGATAGAAGCCGGAGCTACGGCTGACATCGAGCGTGAGGTTGCCAAGCGCAACGCTCCCGGTGCGGATCATCGTAACCCTCCGGTGCAGGCCGCGGGTTAGCTGCGTTTGGCGCGCTTGCCTGCCCATTTTTTGGCGAGGGCCTCAAC
>NZ_JBANBK010000173.1:0-5266 GCF_053572325.1 Bradyrhizobium sp. UFLA05-112
CCGGACAATGACCGCAAGGCGCCGACCCAGGCGGCTGCGGCGAGGAGGGGAAGCGGCGAGAGCGACAACAAATGGGGGAGCGTGAACCAACGATCGGCGATCGCAGGGACGCTCAATGGAGTCCACAGGCTGATCAACGCGATTGCGGCTCCCGTGAGAAGAAGCGTTACGAGCGCGAGCCTGCGGCCGGAAGCTTGCGTCGATCCCTCGGTTTTCCATATCAACCAGCATGCGCCGAGCAGGCCATAACCGGCTGCTAGCCCGAGGCCGGTTGCGACTGAAAACGGCGTGATCCAGTCGAGCGGACCGCCGGCAAAGTGGCCGTCGGCGACTCGAATTGTCCCGCCGATGAATGATCCCAGGATGGCGCCCTGGCAAAAGGCTGCGATCGCAGAGCCGCCAGTGAAGGCCGCCGTCCAGATGACTCTCAAGGGACCGCCCTGGGATCGGAAGCCGAACGAAACGCCGCGCAAAACGAGCCCAAACAGCATCAAGGCGAGGGGCACGTAGTACGCCGGGATGAGAATTGCGAAGGCTCCGGGAAAGGCGGTCCATAACACCATCGCGCCGAGTACGAGCCAAGTCTCGTTGCCGTCCCAGGTGGGCGCCAATGTTCGGATCATGATATCGCGGTCCGCCGGACACGATGCGAATGGCAAGAGGATCCCGACTCCGAGGTCGAAACCATCCAGGATGACATAGAGCGCTATGACGAAGGCCGCAGACACGGCGAACACCACCGGCAGATCGAGATTGCCAAAAATGCTCATTTGATCGCTTCCGTTGCTGCGATTGCTACGTGGATGGCGCCGAGCGGCCGGCCAACGGGAGTTGTTGGTGTCTCGGTCTCGAACCCACGCCACACCAATCGGCCGCCATAGTAGAAGAAGCCGAGTAGCAGGAGGTTGTAGAGCACCAGCGCGACGGCGAGCGATCCGAAGACAGCCCCGCCTGCAATCGGGGAGACGGCATCAGCGGTTCGCAACTGTCCGTAGACGACATACGGTTGCCGTCCCACCTCCGTCACTGTCCAGCCCGCGAGCGTCGCGATAAAGCCAAGCGGTGTGCCGACCAGACACGCGTAGAGATACCAATCCGTGTCGAACAGCTTCTGGCGCCAGCGAAGATAGAGAGACAGTAACGCAAGGCCGAGCAGCGCCATTCCGCAGCCAACCATGATCCGGAAAGCGAAGAATACGGGAATGACGGGCGGACGCTCGCTCGCGGGAACTTCTTTCAGGCCCTTGACTTCGCCGTTAAACGAATGCGTGAGAATGATGCTCCCTAGCCAGGGGATTTCGACGGCGTAGTCGTTGCGCTCAGCCTTCTCGTCGGGCCAGGCAATGGCGGTTAGTGGCACCGCTTTCGCCGTCTCCCATCGCGCTTCGATCGCTGCGAGCTTCATCGGCTGGAATTTACGGGTGTTGAGCCCGTGTTGATCGCCGACGAAGATTTGCAGTGGTACCAAAATCGTTGCCATCCAGAGGCAGAGCGAGAAGGCCGCGCGGGCAGGCGCCTGCTCCTTCTCCCGGCCGCGCAGCAGCCAGAACGCGGACACGCCGACAACGACGAAAATTCCGGTGATGAAGCTGGCCAGCAGCATATGTGCGAGCCGATATGGCATCGAAGGATTGAAAACCACGCCCCAGAAATCCGTGGTGACGAACCGGCCGTCGCCGGTCATGGTGAAATCCACCGGCGTCTGCATCCAGGAGTTGGCCGCGATGATCCAGAATGCCGAGATGACCGTGCCCGTCGCCACGATCACAGATGCCGCGAAATGCAGCCATTTCCCGACGCGCTTCTCACCGAACAGCATGATCCCGATAAAGCCGGCTTCCAGGAAAAAGGCCGTCAGGACTTCGAGTGTCAGGAGCGGGCTGATGACGTCAGCCGTGACTCGCGCATACCGGGACCAGTTAAGTCCGATTTCATATGAGATGACGACACCGGTCACGACGCCCATCCCGAACGCGAGGGCAAAGACCTTCGTCCAGAAGGTCGCGAGCTGATGGTATGCCGGCTTTCCGGTCCGCAGCCACAAGGCGTTCAAGGTGACGATGAACCATGCGATCCCGATCGAAAATGCCGGCCAAAGGATGTGGTAGCCAATCGTGAACGCGAATTGTAGGCGCGAGAGTATCACGGGATCCATCGGCACACTCCATCCGCGGACACGTGACAGCTCCCAGGAGCTGGAAGGATTGTCCGCACATCCTTCAGTGTGCCGTTTCGCCTCGAACAAATATTGTGAAAGCGTGCCCCTATTTGTCTGTGTCGAGCCGCGCGTTGCGCTGATGCCGGCGAATGAGTTCGTTCACTCTCAAGCGTGCGTCGCCAGAGTTACACCGCACCGACGCAGTAGCGCTTTGACAAAGCCAAACGGAGCGGGCGTAAACGGCCCTGGTGGCGCCCGTGTGATCCAACACAGGCAGAATAGGCCGGCGATCGCCAGCCAAAAGCACAGTGAGAAGCCGTCGATGAATGCCAGGACACTGGCTTCGCGCGCAACGGTTCCCGAAAAAACATGGATCGCTCGTGCCGATGCTGCATCAGCACCACGATCCGAGAGTTGATCGGCGAGTGCGGCCAATCGGTGTCCGACCTCGGAATTGCCGTCTGCAACGTGAAGCCCGAGATAATTCGAATGAATCTGCTCGCGGACCCGCAGCCATGTGGTCATTAACGCCACGCCAACCTCCGCGCCGACCACGCGGATGACCTGGATATACGCCGAGAATGCCGTTGCACGAGACGAATCCGAGTTTGCGACCAGGGTAAGAATGGTTGGCGTCAAGGTGAAAACCTGGCCGACCGACAACAGGAGGACGATCACACGAAAGTCCGCTGCCGCCCAATCGTTGGTCAATTGCATGCCAAGAAAGCCTACTGCGGCGAAGGTCGATAGTCCGAAGGCGGCAACCCAACGGGCATCGAAGTGTCGAAGGATAACGATCGAAAGTGGTGTCAGCATCAATATCGGCAGGGCGCCATAGGCCAGCATCAGCGATCCATACTGCTCGGGACGCAGCAACGTGACGGTCCCGAGAAAGCCGGGCACGAGGACGGAATTGGAGAGGCTCGTCAGGGTGTAGAACAGGGCGGTCGCGAGGCCGAATCCGATGTTGCGCTTGAACAGCACGTTGATGTTGGCCCAGGGATCGCTCGCGTAGATTTCGTTGACCAGGAAGGCAATGAAGAGGGCGCCGCCACCGGCAATCAGGCCAACCACGATGCCGGAGCCGAGCCAATCGAGCCGGTTACCCTGATCGAGCCCAGCGTAGAACATCGACAATGAAGCGCCGAACAACAACATGCCGGCCCAATCGGCCTTACGCAAAAGGTCATGGTTGATCTGGCATGGAGGTGTGCCCAGATAGACCAGCAATGCCATCAGCGGCGCAATCACGACGCCTTGCCAGTAGAACCATTGCCATCCGAGGTCGGCGGCAAACAGCCCGGCGGCGGCGAGGCCCACATCCTGCGTCAGCCCAACGCGCACTGCGTAAAGGGCGATCGCCCAAAGCCACCACTTCATCGGCAAGTGCCGGAATATGATCATGAACGTCGCCGGCACAAAGGTACCCAGCAACATCCCATAAATGATGCTCAACACCATCAGCGCTTCGTAATTCCTGGCGAACGGGATGGCATAGGAGACGACGGCAAACAGCAAACTGGGGACCGCCAGGATACGTCGCAATCCGAAGGTCGTGACGAGCCAGACCACCGCCGGAGCGACGAATATTTGCGATCCGACGGAGGCCGTGTAGAGCCAGGCTCCCTCGTCGAAGCTGAGCGAGAACGCTCCGCGCAGATCGGGGAGCCCGTAGCCGATCAATCGCGTGTCGTAATTGGTGAAAATGGAGCCAAGAACGACGGCGGCAACCGCGAACAGCGGTTGCGGAGTGATACCCCCGAATGAAACGGGCCCGCGCCGATCATCGTCGCTACTGATCATCCGCCGCCACCGACATGAATGTGGGTGACGACGGACATGCCCGGCAACAGCTGAGCGAGCAGCGGCTGATGCTTGTCGAAGGCGATCCGCACGGGGATTCGCTGGACGACCTTGGTGAAATTGCCGGTCGCATTGTCCGGTGGGAGCAGCGCGAACTGAGAGCCAGACGCCGGCGAGATCCGCTCGACATGTCCGCGCAGCGGCCGGTCCGGAAAACTGTCAACTGCGATATCGACGGCCTGACCAGGGCGGATGCGCGTGAGCTGCGTTTCCTTGTAGTTCGCTATCACGTAGACGTTCGGGAGCGGCACGATATTGATGAAGTTTCGCCCGACAGTGACATAATCGCCGAGCTGAACTTGACGTTCGCTGACCACGCCATCGAACGGCGCAAGGATGCTGGTATAACCCAATCGGAGACTCGCGGCAGCCAAAGTCGCTTTGGCGCCGTCAACATCCGCGGCACGCTGCTTCTTCGTCCCCTGGAGCACCTCGAGCTGGTGATGTTGTTCGGCGACAGCCGCACGACTGGCGCGCGTATCGGCCTGGGCCTTGCCGTAGGCGGCAGTCGCCTGCTCGAGCCGCTGTCGCGTGCCTGCATCAGTCTGCGACAGAGCTTGCTGCCGATCCTGCTCCTCGCGCGCCTCGGTCTCGATGGCCTCTGTCGATCGAAGCGTCGCTTCAGCCTGCGCGATGACAGCATATTGGCGCTCAATCTGGTCGCCCAGGATTTCGATAGCAGCCCGCGATGCCGCCAGGGTGGCGTTCGCCAGATCCACCTGAGCTTGGTAGTCGGAGGGATCGATCTGAATCAGCAAGTCGCCTGCCTTGACCGACTGGAAATCGTCGACGGCGACGGATGATACCTGACCGGAAATGCGGGTGCTGAGCCGGGTGACGTCCGCACTCACATAGGCGTCGTCGGTCGATTGTATGGCCGCCTGGCCCGTCCAGGCGTTCCAGCGGTTCGCCGCGACGGCGATAAGCGCAACAACGGCCAACAGAACGAGGGTGGGCAGCAGGAACCGTAGGTAGGACCGTAGCGCCGAAATCGCGCGATGATCGCGAAGCGGCTCGGGTGTGGCCTCGCGCATCAACATGTCTTTTGAGTCGACTGGCATTGACCCTCACCGGTCAGTCGTTCGACGCGCGCGAGATCCTCGCGGACTTGCTATGCTATGGCCAGGAGTGGAGCAGGGGCGATTGGAGAACGCCGCCAGACGTGGCTCCCTTGAACGCCCGCCGCCATGCGTGTGGATTGTGCCCCACCGTGCGCCGAAACAGGCGGCACAGAGCGGACTGGTC
>NZ_JBANBK010000174.1:0-4898 GCF_053572325.1 Bradyrhizobium sp. UFLA05-112
ACGCAGGCCGCCGGCGCAATGGAAGACGAACTTCTTGTCCTCCTGGAAGATCGGCTTCGCATAGGGGCTCTGCGGATCGATCCAGAATTCGAGCATGCCGCGGGTGCAGGCAAACGCGCCGGGAATACGGCCGTCGCGCTCGATCTCGCGGGGGTCGCGGATGTCGACGATGACGACGTCGCCATTCTTGGAGATCTCGATGGCGTCTTTTGCCGACAGCGTCTCGATTTCGGCATTGGCCTCGTCGATCAGCGCCTTGATGCCGCGGGTAATGTTTTGGGGCATGTGCTTCTCCCTCTTGTTGTCATTCCGGGGCGCGCGAAGCGCGAGCCCGGAATGACGGCGGCGCACATCAGTGCGTCAACTCCTTCATCGCGCCCTCGAGCCCCTCGATGGTGATCGGGAACATGCGGTTGGCGAAGATGCGGCGGATGATGGTGGTCGATTCCGAATAGTCCCAGTGCTTCTGCTGCACCGGATTGAGCCACACCGCATGCGGATAGGTGCGGATGATGCGCTCGAGCCAGACCGAGCCCGGCTCCTCGTTGACATGCTCGACCGAGCCGCCAGGCACCATGATCTCGTAAGGCGACATCGAGGCGTCGCCGACGAACACGACCTTGTAGTCGTGCGGATATTTGTGCAGCACGTCCCAGGTGGGCGTGCGGTCGGTGAAGCGCCGCTTGTTCTGCTTCCACACGCCCTCATAGAGGCAGTTGTGGAAGTAGAAATACTCCATGTGCTTGAACTCGCTCTTCGCCGCCGAGAACAGCTCCTCGACCTGCTCGATATGCGAATCCATCGAGCCGCCGATGTCGAAGAACACCAGGAGCTTGACCGCGTTGCGCCGCTCGGGGCGCATGACGACGTCGAGATAGCCGTGATTGGCGGTTTGCTTGATCGTGTTGTCGAGATCGAGTTCGTCCGGCGCGCCGGTACGGGCGAATTTGCGCAAGCGGCGCAGCGCAACCTTGATGTTGCGGATGCCGAGCTCGACATTGCCGTCGAGATCCCTGAACTCGCGCTTGTCCCACACCTTTACGGCGCGGTTGTTGCGGTTCTTCTCCTGCCCGATGCGCACGCCTTCCGGGTTGTAGCCATAGGCGCCGAATGGCGAGGTGCCGGCGGTGCCGATCCACTTGCTGCCGCCCTGATGCCGGCCCTTCTGTTCCTCGAGCCGCTTCCTCAGGGTCTCCATGAGCTTGTCCCAGCCCATGGCCTCGATCTGCTTCTTCTCTTCCTCGGTGAGGTATTTCTCGGCGAGCTTCTTCAGCCACTCCTCGGGGATCTCCGCCTTGTCCATGGCGTCGAGCAGGCTCTCCAGCCCCTTGAAGACAGTGCCGAAGACGCGGTCGAACTTGTCGAGGTTGCGCTCGTCCTTCACCAGCGAGGCGCGCGACAGATAGTAGAAATTCTCAACCGTGTAGTCCGCGAGGTCGGCGTCGAGCGCCTCCATCAGCGTGAGGTATTCGCGCAGTGTCACAGGGACCTGCGCATCGCGCAACGAGGTGAAGAATTGCAGGAACATGGGTGACAGATTGCCCGTCGGATGGCTCCCGTCAAGGGGCGCCGACCTCTCCCACAGGAAGAGGTCGGCGCACAGCGCCGGGTGAGGGGTTTCGCTCCCTCGTGCGACTTGAGCCCCCTCCCCCGATTTGCTGCGCAAATCCACCTCTCCACGTCGGGGAGAATGAACCGAGTTCGAGCGCGCAATGATTCAACATGGACCGGGGGGCTTTTTGCTCTAGAATTGCTGCACTTGAGGCTTGGTTTTTGGGGATCTTTGCCATGGGAATTATCGCAGCGCTGATCATCGGCGCGATCGCCGGCTGGCTCGCGGGGAAAATTGTTCACGGGGCGGGATTTGGGCTGATCGGCAATATCGTGGTCGGCATCATCGGAGCGCTGGTCGCGGGCTGGATCCTGCCGCAGCTCGGCATCGGGCTCGCCACCGGCACATTCGGCTCGATCCTGGACGCCACCATCGGCGCGGTGATTGTGCTGGTCATCCTTTCGCTGATAAAACGGGCCTGAAAAGCTTGACCTAACCCGGAACGGCCGCTCGAAGCGGCCGTTCCCATGTTGTGGCGGAGGTGCACCTCGCCCGATGACCGACAAGGACGCGCGATGAAGTTTACCGGCACCAAGGACTATGTTGCGACCGACGATCTCAAGGTCGCCGTCAACGCCTCGATCGTGCTGGAGCGCCCGCTGCTGGTGAAGGGCGAGCCTGGCACCGGCAAGACGGTGCTGGCCGAGGAAGTCGCCAAAGCGCTGAACGCGCCGCTTCTGACCTGGCACATCAAGTCCACCACCAAGGCGCAGCAGGGCCTCTACGAATACGACGCGGTGTCGCGCCTGCGTGACAGCCAGCTCGGCGACGCCCGCGTTTCCGACATCAAGAACTACATCAGGCGCGGCAAGCTGTGGGACGCCTTCACCGCCGAGCAGCGCCCGGTGCTGCTGATCGACGAGATCGACAAGGCCGACATCGAGTTTCCGAACGACCTGCTGCTCGAGCTCGACCGCATGGAATTCCATGTCTACGAGACCGGCGAGACGATCAAGGCGAAGCAGCGCCCGATCATGATGATCACCTCCAACAACGAGAAGGAGCTGCCGGACGCGTTCCTGCGCCGCTGCTTCTTCCACTACATCAAGTTCCCCGACGCCGAGACAATGGGCCGAATCGTCGACGTCCACTTCCCCGGCATCAAGAAGCGCCTGGTGGAAGAGGCCCTGCGCATCTTCTTCGAGGTGCGCGAGGTGCCCGGCCTGAAGAAGAAGCCATCGACCTCCGAGCTGCTCGACTGGCTGAAACTGCTGCTCAACGAAGAGATGACGCCCGAGCAACTGCGCGAGCGCGACCCGCGCAAACTGATCCCGCCGCTGCACGGCGCGCTGCTCAAGAACGAGCAGGACGTGCATCTGTTCGAGCGGCTGGCGTTTCTGAGCCGGCGGGAGGTCTGAGGCGCAAGCTCGCAATAAAAGCTTTGTTGTAGCCTCAAACGCCGCTGTCATTCCCCGCGAAAGCGGGGAATCCAGTACGCCGCGGCCTCTCCGTATCCCACCGCCGCCTCTCGAATACTGGATCGCCCGCTTTCGCGGGCGATGACACCGAGATTGTGGAGCGCGCGTGCCCCAAGCTCGTCATTGCGAGCGCAGCGAAGCAATCCAGACTATCTCCGCGGCACGACTCCAGCTCAATGCCTAACGTCGAGACCCACTCGATGGTCGACAGCGCGGTACCATCTGCGAGCTTGCTGAAGAAACCGTGGGGTGGTTAGCGTCAGCGTAACCCACCACTTCTCTCACCAAGCGGGAAGCAAAGAGGTGGGTTTCGCTTCGCTAACCCACCCGACGAAGTGGCGCCCTCACGCGACTGCGCTTTCCGGCACGTTCGCCGCTTCCATCGGCGTCTTGCCCCGGATCAGATCGGACGCGCGGTCGGCGATCATCATCGTGGAGGCGTTCAGATTCGCCGAGATCATCCTTGGCATCACCGAGGCGTCGACGACGCGCAGGCCCTGGAGGCCGTGGACGCGGAGCTGGTCGTCGACCACGGCCCAGGTCGACTCCGCCGGGCCCATGCGGCAGCTGCAGCCGGGGTGGAAGGTGGTGGTGCCGCGCTCGGTGGCTGCGGCGAGGAATTCGTCATCCGTGTTGATGTTCGGCCCAGGGAAATCCTCGTAGGCGTAGTAGGGCGACAGCGGCCCCGACTTCAAAAGCCTGCGCGCGAGCTTCATGCCGCCGACGATGACGCGGCGGTCGAGTTCGGCGTCGAGATAATTGGTCTGGATGATCGGCGGCGCAAAGGGATCATTGGAGCGGATGCGCACATAGCCGCGGCTTTCGGGCCGCTGTTGCCAGGAGGCGACCGTCATGCCGGGCTCGTCCTCGAGCTGGCCCTGCACGCCCTCTTTGTAGCTCGCCGGCGTGAAGGTGAGCTGGAGGTCCGAGCGATCCGGGCTCTCACCCGAATACCAGAAGCAATAGACCATGGTCGGCGACAGCGACAGCAAGCCGCGCCGCGCCGTCGCCCATTTCAGCGCTTCGACCCAGAGATGCCAGCCGCGGCGAAGCTCGTTGATGGTCTTGATGTCCTTGACCCGCGCCACCGTGCGCGGCGCGTAATGGTCCTGCAAGCCTTCGCCAACCGGGAGCGCGTGGCGTACCGCGATGCCGTGCGATTGCAAGAGATCGGGCGAGCCGATGCCGGAGAGCTGAAGCAGTTGTGGCGAATTATATGCGCCGCCGGCAAGGATCACTTCCTTATTGGCGCGCACTTCGATCTGCGTGCCGCCGCGGCCGCCCTTCATGTAGCGCACGCCAACCGCGCGCTTGCCCTCGAAGACGATCTCGGTCGCGTGCGCATGGGTGTGCACATGCATGTTCGGCCGCTTCATCGCAGGCCTTAGGAACGCGGTTGCGCCGGAGACGCGCAGGCCGTTTTCGATGGTGCGCTGGCAGTAGGACACGCCTTCCTGCGTCCTGCCGTTGTAGTCGGGGTTGCGGGGAATGCCGAGCGACACCGCGCCTTCCATGAAGGCCTCGCAGAGCGGATCGCGCCACTCCATGGTGGTGACGGTGAGGCTGCCGTCGCGGCCGCGATAGAGCGACTCCCCTTCGCCGACACGCTTCTCCAGCCGCTTGAAGTAAGGCAGCACGTCGGCATAGCTCCAGCCGCGATTGCCCATCTGCGCCCAGGTGTCGAAGTCGAGATTCTGGCCGCGATTGTAGATGTGGCCGTTGATTGAGGACGAGCCGCCGAGCGTCTTACCGCGCGGCGCATAGATGCTGCGGCCGCCGGTCCAGGGCCCCGGCTCCTGCTGGTAGGCCCAGTTGATGCTCTTCATATGGAAGGTCTTGATGAAGCCTGCCGGAAGATGGATGTAGGG
>NZ_JBANBK010000175.1:0-4696 GCF_053572325.1 Bradyrhizobium sp. UFLA05-112
ATGGGAAGGAGCTTTGCAAGCGCGGCGCGGCGCGACTGCTCGTCCTCGGAGAGGATCATCTCGCGCACCGTGCGGATGCGCGTCTCCTCGAAGAACATGTGCTCGGTGCGGCAGAGGCCAATGCCTTCCGCGCCGAACTTGAGCGCGGTGCGCGCATCCTCCGGCGTGTCAGCGTTGACACGCACGCCGATCTTGCGGACCTGATCGGCCCAGTTCATCAGCGTGCCGAATTCGCCGGACAGTTCCGGCTCGATCATCGGCATACGGCCCGCAAGCACCTGGCCGAGCGAACCGTCGATGGTGATGACGTCGCCGGTCTTGAAGGTGCGCGAGCCGATGCTCATGGTGCCGCGGCCATAGTCGACACGGATCGTGCCGCAGCCGGAGACGCAAGGCTTGCCCATGCCGCGTGCGACCACCGCCGCGTGCGAGGTCATGCCGCCGCGGGTGGTGAGGATGCCCTCGGCCGCGTGCATGCCGTGGATGTCTTCGGGGCTGGTCTCGATACGAACCAGGATGACCTTGCGTCCGTCGGCCTGAAGCTTGGCGGCTTCATCCGAGGAGAACACGATCTCGCCGGAGGCAGCACCAGGCGAGGCCGGCAGGCCGGTCGCGATCACGTCGCGCTTGGCGTTGGGATCGATGGTCGGATGCAGGAGCTGATCGAGCGAAGCAGGATCGATGCGCGTCACCGCTTCCTTCTTCGAGATCAGCCCCTCATTGGCGAGCTCGACCGCGATACGCAGCGCCGCCTTCGCGGTGCGTTTTCCGCCGCGGGTCTGCAGCATCCAGAGCTTGCCGCGCTCGACGGTGAACTCCATGTCCTGCATGTCGCGGTAATGCTTTTCGAGCTGCGTGTAGATGCGCGTCAGCTCCTTGAACGCCTCCGGCATCGCCGTTTCCATCGACGGCTTGTCGGAGCCGGATTCTTGCCGCGCGTCCTCGGTGATGTCCTGCGGCGTGCGGATGCCCGCCACCACGTCCTCGCCCTGCGCGTTGATCAGGAACTCGCCATAGAGCCTGCTCTCGCCGGTCGAGGGGTTGCGGGTGAAGGCGACGCCGGTCGCCGACGTCTCGCCCATGTTGCCGAACACCATGGCCTGCACGTTGACCGCGGTGCCCCAGGATTCCGGGATGTCGTGCAGCTTGCGGTAGGTCACCGCGCGCGCATTCATCCAGGATGAGAATACGGCGCCGATCGCGCCCCAGAGCTGGTCGTGCGGATCCTGCGGAAACTCCTTGCCGGTCTCGTGCGCCACCGCATCCTTGTACTTGCCGACCAGATCGACCCAGTCCTCGGCAGTGAGATCGGTGTCGAGCGCGTAGCCCTGGCTGTCCTTGAATGTGTCGAGGATTTCCTCGAAGTGGTGATGCTCGAAGCCGAGCACCACGTCGGAATACATGGTGATGAAACGGCGATAGCTGTCATAGGCAAAGCGGCGGTCGCCCGACAGTTCGGACAGCGCTTCCACGGTCTCATCGTTGAGGCCGAGATTGAGCACGGTGTCCATCATGCCCGGCATCGATGCGCGCGCGCCGGAGCGCACCGAGACGAGCAGCGGGTTCTTGGCATCGCCGAACGCCTTGCCGGTCAGCTTGCCGACATAGTCGAGCGCCTTCTCGACCTGCGCTTTCAATTCCTTCGGGTAGGTCTTCTCGTGGGCGTAGAAATAGGTGCAGACCGAGGTCGGGATGGTGAAGCCTGGAGGCACGGGCAGGCCGAGATTGGCCATCTCGGCGAGATTGGCGCCCTTGCCGCCGAGCAGGTCGCGCATTTCGGATTTGCCCTCGGCCTTGCCGTCGCCAAAGGTGTAGACCCACTTGCCCGCCTTGACGGCGGGTGCCGGCTTCGCAGCCGGCTTGTTCGAGGGCTTGCTCGCTGCCTTGGCCGCCGGCTTGGCGACGGGTTTCGCAGCAGCCTTGACCGGGCTCTTCACAGCGCTCTTGGGCAGCGCCTTGCGAGCCGCCGGCACGGCTTTCGCCTTTGCAGAGGACTTTGATTTCGCTGGTATTTTCTTAGGCTTCGAGGCGGCTTTGGCCATGGCTTGCACACAACCTGCGAGAGGGATGGGAAATCGCGGGCCTTACACCACTTTGGGCGGGCTCGCGCAAGTCGAACAGTTCCGGAAAATGAACGGCACTATGGCTTTGGCATGATCTGCTCGGAAAACCGCTGCGCACTTTTGCGCTAACGCGGCCCTACGGGTCCGGATCATGCCCTAGAGATGCAGCCACTTCAAAAGGCCAAGCCCGATCGCGCCGTTCAGGATCAGAAAGATCGCGACGATCAGATTGAGGAGCCGCGGCATGATCAGGATGAGCACGCCCGCGATCAGCGACATGATCGGCGAGATGTGGGCGATGGTGAGGTGCATGAAATATCTTTCTCGAGGCTTGGGCGAGTGAGCCTTTGGGGTGATGCGAATCGCGGCCGGATCATACCGGTCCCGGTTCCGCGAGTAGAGACGCGCGAGCCCATATATGAGTTCCGCCCTTCGCGAAAACTGCCTGAAATTGCCGCGGATGCGGCGCTCAATCTTTCGGAACATTGAACAGGGTGCATGCATTGGCAACCGGGTCGCGCCACTGGCGTGGCGCCGAATCATCTTCGTGAGGAGTTGCCCATGCGGAACAGGATTCTTGCACTTGCAGCGCTTGGCGTCGCGCTCGGCGCACCCGTCGCGGCGCAGGCGCAAGCCCAAGCTCAAGCCGACGTCACGATCGGCCGCGCGCCCGTCGTGACCGAACGCAGCCCTGGCATCGCCGTCGAACAACGTCCGGCGTTTCGCGATTACGTCGTCGAGCAGCGCGTGCCGGCCTTCAGCGTGCCCGACCGCGTCGTGGTCGGCACCGTGCTGCCGGAAACCGGCATCACCTACTATGACGTGCCGCAGCGCTTCGGTCCGACGACCTATCGCTACACCGTCGTGAACGGCGAGACCGTGCTGATCGAACCGCGCTCGCGGCGAATCGTCGAGGTACTCGACTAGGTGTCCGGCGCGTCTCACTCGATTTGGCGCGAATAGAGTTTTCGGACATCAGGCCCCGCCCGGTCCATCCCCCCGCCGGGCGGGGCTTTTTCTTACGCGCGCTCTCGTGTCCCGGGCAAGCGAAGCGCAGACCCGGGACCCAGAAGCCGAGTGCACACGGCATGGGCCCCGGATCAGCAGCGCACCACGCCGCAAAGGGCGGCGCGCCGCGCAGCAGCCGGGGCACGAGATCGTCAATCTTGGATCTTCGATCAATCTTGGATCTTCGAGAAGTCCGCCACCGCGCGCGTGGCGCTACGAATTTCGTTCAGCAGCTTCAACCGGTTCTCGCGCACCTTCGGGTCCTCGTCGTTGACGCGGACCTTGTCGAAGAAGGCATCGACCGGCGGACGGAGCTTTGCCATTGCGCTCATCGCGCCGGCGAAATCTTCCTTGGCGACGGCAGCGCTTGCCTCCGCCTTCACCTCGCCGATCGCCTTAGCCAGCGCTTTCTCTTCAGGCAGGCTGTAGAGCGCCGCATCAGGCGCGCCGTCGAACGTGCGCTTATCCTTCTTCTCCTCGATCGACAGGATATTGCCGGCACGCTTCGTGCCGGCGAGCAGGTTCTTGCCGTCGTCACTGTCAAGGAACTTGCCGAGCGCCTCGACGCGGCGAACGATCATCAGGAGGTCGTCCTGGCCGCCGAGCGCGAACACGGCGTCGACGAGATCATGACGCGCGCCCTGCTCACGGAGCTGGACCTTGAGACGGTCGGCGAAGAAAGCGAGGAGATCGTTCGGGATCTTCTGCGCATCCGCGGGCTTCATCGACAAACCGGCAAGCGCCGACGCCGCCACCTTCAGGAGCGACAGGCGCAGCGTGTTCTCGGCAATCAGCCTGATCACACCCAGCGCCGCACGACGCAATGCATACGGATCTTTCGATCCCGTTGGCTTCTCATCGATCGCCCAGAAGCCGGAGAGCGTATCGAGTTTGTCCGCCAGCGCGACCGCCACGCCGACCAGATCTGTCGGAACCCGATCCGCCGGCCCTTGCGGCTTGTAGTGTTCCTCACACGCGGCCGCGACGGACGCGTCCTCGCCCTGCGCGAGCGCGTAGTACTTGCCCATCAGGCCCTGAACTTCCGGGAATTCGCCGACGACTTCCGTCAGCAAATCCGCCTTCGCCAGATGCGCGGCGCGCGTTGCCTTGGCGACATCGGCGCCGACGAGCGGCGCAATCTCGGCCGCCAGGCGCTCGATGCGCTTGATGCGCTCTGCCTGCGTGCCGAGCTTCTCATGGAACACGATCTGCTCGAACTTCGGCAGCCGGTCCTCGAGCTTCGTCTTCAGGTCGGTCTCGTAGAAGAATTTTGCGTCTGACAGCCGCGCGCGGATCACGCGCTCGTTGCCGGAGACGATCGCCTTGCCGCCGTCGGTCGCCTCGATATTCGCAACCAAAATGAATTTGTTGGCAAGCTTGCCCGTTTTGGGATCGCTCACAACGAAACACCTCTGGTTGTTGCGGATGGTGGCGCGGATCACTTCAGCCGGGATCGACAGGAATTCCTGATCGAACGATCCCATCAGCACGACCGGCCATTCAATGAGGCCTGCGACCTCGTCGAGCAGGTTTTGATCTTCGACCAGCTCAAAGCCCTGCGCAAAGGCAAGCTGCTTGGCGTCGGTCAGGATCGAGTCCTTGCGGCGCTCCGGATCGAGCACGAC
>NZ_JBANBK010000176.1:0-4818 GCF_053572325.1 Bradyrhizobium sp. UFLA05-112
CGCCTGCTGTCCCGCAACGGCAGCGACTGGACCAAGCGCTATCCGTGGATCGCCGAGGCCGCGCTGAAGAACCGCCAGAAGCACTTCGTTATTGACGGCGAGGCCGTGATCCTCGGCATCGACGGCATCTCCGATTTCAACGCCCTGCACTCCCGCAAGCACGATCACGAAGTGCAGCTTTACGCGTTCGATGTCCTCGCGATGGACGGCGACGACCTGCGCAATCTGCCGCTACACCTGCGCAAGACGAACCTGGAGCGGCTACTGGCGCGCCGACCCGACGGGATCACGGTCGCACCTTTTGAGCGCGGTGAGCTTACATGGGAGGAGAGCTGAAAACTGCTCTACTAATTGCGGCAGGACTTGCGATTGTCTGTTTTTCGGCAGCTCTCATGGCTGGCAGAATTATCGGCTGAACCAGTCGCGCGACGACGGCGCATGGGGTCCGATGAGGCCGTAGTTACGATCCGTTTAGGAATTGTTGAAAGATCTTCGCCACCGCATAGCCGCACAGGCTTCGCAACAGTCTCACGAAATGATCCGATACGTCGGAGGGTAGTAGCTTGCAGACCTCATCGAACGATCCGCTCACCATTGTAGCAAGGTCATGGGCGGAAGCGTGCTCAGCCCATCGCCGCCCCAATTCCAAACCGCGTTGACGTTCCTGCTCAACTTCCATCGAGGACCACCATTGGGGCCCCGGCGCAGTTGTGTGGGCTGCGCCGGGGTCATACGCACATCCGCCGATAGGGGGCTCGGAACCGGCAAAGTGCGCGATACCAATAAAGCACAGGCTGAGGCGTCAGAAAGTGAACCTTGTGCCAGTAGTTTCGTAGCTTCTGAGGGGGTCGAAAGCGGAGCTTCAGAGCTAGCCATCGCTCGCATCTGCTCCATGCATTGACTGACGCGCAAAGAGTACATGCGCAGGTTGCTCGGCCTTTTTGTCAGCGGCTGGTGCCGCTTCGGACCACGTTGGCCCGCGCACCCCGCTTTTCGGCAGAACCCAAACGACCGGCGCGCGGATCGAAATCCCGATGCCTACGTTAAGCCTTTGTAGGTGCTCCAGCTTGCCAGTCGCTCGGCGGCGACCGCGATCTCGGCCTGCGAGTCGATACCAAGCTTGGCGAGCAGCCGGGCTCGCTGCTGTGCAACTTGCTTGGCGGTCCCGCGAATTCGCTCGGCGATCTGAGCATCACTCTTCCCAGCCGCCAAGCGCCTCAGGAGCCGCTTCTCGCGCGGACTTAGCGGCAGTTTGCTCATGGCCATTTGTCTGGGCTCGACCGCCTGTTTCAATGCGCCAAGTGCAGCAAACGCATTTGGGACGACCGACACAGTAGACTGCGGGGCCCATCAGTCCGGCAAGATCATGGCGACGGCCAGCGCTCCCAGCGCGGCTAGCACGAGCAGCGCAATGAACAGACGATCTACACGCCCCATGTCTCGCTAACAGGATCAGCCCTGACCAAATTTGATGCAGATCAATGCCGAGCCCTAGACCCTTGGGCGTCATGGGCCATGGAGGTGCAATGGGGAATGGAGCCAACCTCTGACTACGGCGCCTGGCCACAGGCGACACGATCACTGTGCGCTATGTCGAGACTGCATCAGCGGCTTAAGCCAAGCGGCGTCGCCGATCAGTACGGATACCCGCCGGGGCAAACCCAGTTGCCGTAAGCG
This sequence comes from Bradyrhizobium sp. UFLA05-112, assembly GCF_053572325.1. NCBI lineage: Bacteria > Pseudomonadati > Pseudomonadota > Alphaproteobacteria > Hyphomicrobiales > Nitrobacteraceae > Bradyrhizobium > Bradyrhizobium sp. UFLA05-112. Next base: position 1,678 of record NZ_JBANBK010000176.1, read on the forward strand.
TCGTAGCCGCAGCCGCAGCGGTAGTAGGCCCCCGCCGCGGCGGCGCCGACCGTGGCGGCTCCAACCGCCGCCGCACCGACACCGTAGCGGTAGCCGCGATACGCCCCTGCATACGCCCCGATAGCCGTAACGCCCCCCGCGCACAGCGACAGCGCCGCCCCGCTATCCCCGAGCCGCGACCGCGCCGCCTTGGTGCAGGTCTTAAGCATCAGCTTGAGCAACAGATCGGTCGGAGATTTTCAATTGACGGCCCCGCCGACATGGCGATGATAGCCGTTACGTAACGGAGGGAGATCGTCATGGGTCTCAACAATCCCGAGCGGCAAGCGCGATGGCGCACCAAACGGAAGGAGGAAATCGAACGACTGCGCAACGTCGTCGCCGAACAGTCCAAGCAATTGGCCGAGGCGCGAAGGGAAATCGAGATCGCCGCCCTTCAGCAAGAGAACGCGGCATTGAAGATTGCGCTTGCTGATGAGCGCAAACAGCATGCAGCAACCAAGGCCATGGCGGCCAAGCCCGCACCGCCGCCGATTGATCCCGACGAGGTGGCTCGCCTCATGGAGACGAACCGCAACCTGCGCCTCGCGCTGCAAGACATGACTAAATGGTATGAGGGGGAAAGTCGCCGGAAGGGCTTCATGACGTTCGCGACTTACGGCAAGCTCATGAAATGCTTGCATCCCGACAGCCAGCCAAGCGACGCGGAGAGAAGTGAGGCATGCGCGCTGCTCGGTCAATGGAGACAGGACGGGGATAGAGCGCGACGTCGAGCCCAGTAGCGGTCCGCTCAATCCTGCGCCGATAGCTAGGCTGCCTCGACTGGGGCCTGCACTCCCCCCTGCCTCTGCTTTGAGGCACAGACCGACGACATTTGCTCGCTCTGAACCTTACTGCTCGTGACCGAAGGATGCGGTCCTCACTTTACCGCTCTCGCGCCGTGAGAAAGTGCTAACCTTCTCATCCCACGAGCGTGGTCCTTGAGGGAGCCACATGCGACGGCGCGATCTTCTCGCAGGATTGTTGGCCACGATAACGGCTACCGCGCTCCGGGCTGCCGAGCCAAAAAGGGTCTATCGGCTGGCGCTTTGCTGGCATTTCGCTGTTCAACCGCGGGGGCCCTTTGCTAGCCGTATGTTCGATCGCTTACGCCAGCTTGGTTACATCGAAGGCAAGAATCTAGTCGCGAATACATATTTCGCTGAGAATCGGCCTGAACGCTACGCAGAGATCGCACGCGACGTTGTGCAAGCAAAGCCCGATGTGATCATGACTAGCTGGGACAACCAGTTCATATCTCAGTTCGCAAAAGAGACGTTCACGATTCCAATCGCTGCAATGTTTCCATCGTTCGATGCCGGACTGGTGCGAAACATGGCGCGGCCGGAAGGCAATATCACCGGCGTCGCCATGGACGCCGGGATCGAGATGCAGGGAAAACACCTCGATATCCTGCGGCAGGCCGTCCCGTCTGCGTCGCGCATCGCCTATCTCTCCAGCCGCTACGATTGGGAAGGAGCGTGGGGGCATGCGGTTGTCGAGGCCGGGCGCAATTCGGGCATTTCAATTATCGGCGTATCGATGGACCATTGGGCAGAGGAAGAGGACTATCGTCGAGCGTTTGAGACCATGGCACAGCAGTCCGCAGACGCGCTCATGTTTAACGGGCTAGGTGGCAATTGGACTTACAGAAACCTCATCGCTGAGCTGGCGTTGAAATATCGGTTCCCGTCCATTGGCTGGTCTCCTGATGTTGTCGAGAACGGCCCCGGACTCCTGTCTTACGCGGCCGACTTGAGCGATTTACCGGACCGCATGGCTGAACAGTTGAACCTAGTTCTCAAGGGCACGAAGATAGAGGATATCCCCGTCTACCAGCCGACGAAGTTCATTCTTGCGATCAACCTGAAAACCGCAAAGACGCTTGGCCTCGAAATACCTGCCTCATTACTCGCCAGCGCCGACGAGGTCATCGAATAGTGCCGTCGTGCTGCGGCGCATGAGGCCAGTGCTGGCCCTTCTGCGAAGTCTCCGCACGCCTCGTTGGGGTCCGGTCAGTAAAACGGAACTTTGCGAATTCGGTTCGCAAACATGCACACCGAGACCATGAGCAGGTTAGCATGAGCTTGCGCACGAACGCGCTGCGGAGGATTAAGATGAAAATCGACGGGCGTTGTCACTGCGGATACATCACCTTTGAGGCCGAGATCGAGCCGGACAAGACCCTGCTCTGCAATTGCACCGACTGCCAGACGTTCTCCGGCTCTGCTTTCCGCGTGCACGCCTTCACGCGGGAAGACACTTTCAAGTTGCTCTCGGGCGAGCCAAAAATCTACGTCAAGACGGCCGAAAGCGGCAACAAAAGGCCACAAGCGTTTTGCCCGGAATGTGGAACGCATGTCTACGCGACGGCGCTCGGAGCAGGCCCCAAGATTTACGCCATCCGCGTGGGCTCCATTCGTCAACGCGACCAGATCGTCCCCCATACTCAGTGGTGGTCTCGCTCCGCGCAGCCATGGCTCACATCCGTCGGGTCGATGCGAACTTTCGAGAAGCAGCCTTAGAGAAGAGTAAGTCCGCCATCTCCCGCGCCGAGCCCGCCGAAATGGCGGATGCCATTGCTCTGCGGCAAAAAGCAATTGCAAAAGCTAGGGAACTGCTTTCAGAACCTCCACCTGATACCTGTTTGGGACGCTTGCATCATATCTGATCCCGCTCCCGCATAAGGAATAAGCGACCAAGGTCCGCTTCGTCGTGCAATAACTTGCGATGATCTCATCCTTCACGCAGCGAGTTTCAGTATGAAGGGAGGCACTCTCAAGGAGTTGCAGTCGCAACGATTCGCGCGCATGCCAGCGCTCTTCGCGAAGTCGTTTGTGTTCCGAACGCAGCAGACGGTTCTCGGTAATCGCGAGTTGGCCACGGCTGGCGAGTGGATCGTGATTAGTCATGCTCGATGCTGACCACATGCTCCCCCCCCACGCATTCACTTAAGACAATTCTTCGCGGGATATCGTTTGGAACAACTAGCCGCCTGCGTGCACAGTCGATGTCGCCCTTTGTGCGGTGGACTCAACCGGTCGGTGCAACACTCTAATCTTTTAGCAGAGATGGAGTGTGGACATGAAGCAGCGACGTCGC
>NZ_JBANBK010000177.1:0-4531 GCF_053572325.1 Bradyrhizobium sp. UFLA05-112
AAATGGTGATCACGATGCTCTGGAATGGGTGATCACGATGGCCTGGAATCGGTGATCACGATCGGCTGGAACACGCAGACGCCGATAAGTTCTTCCAATCAGTTCGCCAAGCGAACGATTCTGGGAAGTTTGTTGCAAACGTGAGGCTAGATTCTCCCGGTGGCAATTTGCTTGAGGGAGTAAAGATCGCCGACGCCATAAGGTATGGCAAGACATCCACAAATGTTGGCAAGGCAGCAGTCTGCGCGTCGGCGTGCTTTTTGATGTTTGCCGCCGGCTCGACGAAGAACGCTAGTTACGGCGCCCAAATTGGAGTGCACGGAGCTTCCGGCGAAAACGGCGAGGAGACAGCCGCGTCCGGTGCTGCGACAGTCTCTATGGCCAAAATAGCAAAAGAGCTGGGCGTCCCATCCGCGATCATTGGTCGGATGGTCGTCACATCTCCCCAAGATATGGTTTGGCTAAGCCCACAGGAGCTTCAGTCGATGGGCGTCACGATGATGGGTCGTCCATCTCAATCGGGTCCGCCAGTCGCCAACCTGCAGCAAACCCCAGCAAAGGAGCCCTTGCCGCTGTTACCGTCAAATACGGGTGTCACCGCTTCTCAAACCTACAAGCCAACCGCTGCACCCACCTGGGCCGAAGTCGTAAGTCGAGCTATGGAACGATCGGCTAGTCAAAATAACGGCAAACCGCTCTTCAGCCGCTCCTGCCAACCCGAGCTAAAGGTGTGCAACATAGGGGTGAGTTACGTCGATAATCAGGGCAAAATCGCCTTTGTGAAGACCGTTGAGGACATGACCGGCAAGGTCATCGTGCGCGAAGCATGCACATTAAACGATTTCAATGATGTTCGAACTTGCATCAACTGGGACAACGGCACCTCTCACCGCGACATGAAAGACAGTAGTGGTGTCTGGTCAAAGGTGGCCGACGAGTAGACGGCGAGCGTAGAGCCCGCCAGCTAGAACCGGCGGGCGTCCTTGATCGAACCTCACCAAAGACTTTCAGACACAGTATTGACCAGCCTGGTGTCCGTGTCATGGCCGATCGGTGCATCGAGGGACCATGGCGTCTTGATGTCACCATATTCGTGGCCGCGCGGGCAGTACCTCAGAGCACGCTTCCTGAAGACACCAAGGTTGGTTAGCTTGAGGATGCGTCCCGCCTCGGCATTTTTCTCCACCAGCTCATTTGCCTTCGCGCCCCATTCAGGATCGATGAGACACTGCGAACGGAAACCCTGATACCCGGCCCATTTCGTGTCGCGCAGTGCGATGCGGAGCGGCTGCCCGCCCTCGAGCTTTTCCATTACGAGTTCTGGATGTGGCAGTCCGCGCGGGTCCTTCGGGCTGCGCCGCTTTTTCGGCGTGGATTTTCGGTTTTTGTGGAATACTGCGACACGTTCCATCCGATCAGCGCCGCCTTTGGTCGACCAGACGTGATGGACTACTGCGAAATCTGGCACTTGGCGAATGGTCCGATAGAACGCACTGACGTCGACAATCTTCCTGAGCGCCGCGAACCGGACACCCTGTTGCATGGCCCTGACGACCTTCAACATCGTTCGAGGTTTGAGCGGGGCACCGCGCGACTTTTGGCGTTCACGTTCGCACTGTTTACATTCGCGATTGATGCGTCCGTTCCGCGTCCGAAGCCGAGTATTCTCTTTGCTGAGTGCGTGACCACGAGAACAATGTGTCTGCGCGCGTTTCCGGAGAACACCGCAGTTTTCAAGCCTTCGGGCGCGACCGGCCTCCGCGTTCCGTTCGACCAGAGCCTTGGCTCTAGCTGCCCATTCTGGATGCAACTTGCAGTGCGAATGCCATCCCTCATAGGAGGCCCCAGGCATTAGGGCATCCTTCAACACGGCGCCATTTTCCAGTCGCGTCATGACAGTGTCGGCATTCGCCATTCCTTTCGCGGCGCTCGGTGTGCGGCCTTTGCGGGAGGCGCAAACATTAGTCAGTAGTTCAATCTTGGGCCTCAAGCTTGCATCGTCGATACACGGCACGCCTGTCTCTTGACCTGCTTCCATCTGGTCATCTCCTTGCGCGGAATGCGCTCAGAAGAGCCGAATCCTAAGTCGAGCCCCACGCGAGTCCTCGCGGCAGCAAAATGAAGGAGAGCCGCGGGATTTTCTGTGACAGATTTACCGAGCGGGTGGATGCTGCGGGCGGCATCTCACGATGCCGCCCTGGAGCGTGCAAAGCCACCCTGCCCTAGTTGCTAGTTGGCCAACTGACTGCTCGACTGGAACGCCGCAAGACAGCAGCCTGTCACCTCTCCAGACTGCACCATCCGGCCGATCTCGACCATCGCCTCCGCACTGAGAATTATCTTGGCAGTGACGGCCCTCCGCCTTCTTTTGTGAATTTCGAACGTCATTCGCCGGATACGGTCTTGTGTTCGACGGTTCGCAGCACACCGCGGAGGGGTTCGATCGAGCAGAACTGAGGCAGCCATTCAATGGGCTTGAGCGCGCGGCGATTCCAGGCTCGTCGGACCTCCCGCAGCGGCTGGCAGCTTCACCGGTCCCGCCATCGCAGCTCGATACGGCCACGACAGCCGCCCGCTTCCGATCACCACGGAGAATGTTCCCCGACAAGTGTGATCCGTCTCACACAGACAAGCGTTCAAGCTCATTAGCTTGTGGGTGCTTTATCCGTGCTACGAGCCAGCGGAAACTGCTCTTCGTGACCGCCCCATGCATTGATGCCTTCGATTATCCTGATAGAGGCCGGTAAACAGACGCCATTGAAGCTGAGATCGCGCGGCCCCTCGAAGAATGCCAAGGATTACCCAGTCGCTGGTTGGATAGGCAAGGAGGCCGCCCGTGGACACCGACAATTCGGCAACATCCGACGCAACGGCAGTGCCACTGGGCTGTGCCGAGGATACTGTAACGCGAGTGGAGATCAGACCTCCAGTCCTCTGGCGAACTGTGCAGTGGAGCGGGTGCGTATTAATGGCAGTCGGCTCTCTATACTTTGCCGGCCTTGGCATCAGCGTGCTCGTTCATATTGATCAAGGACTCGCCACGGCAATGAAGCTTGTGAGCCACGCATCGGGTACGCCTTTCTGGGCGCTCCCAATGTTGCTTCTTGCACTCCCCTTTTTAAGCTCGTCGGCGATCTTTGGGCTGATAAGAATGACACAACCCTTTGGGTTCCTTGAAATTCGTAAAAACGGATTGCTACTGGCCTGTTACACCTTAGGTCCCGTTAGCCTGAGTGGATCGGGTGATTGGTTTCCTTGGGGCTTCGCCGACTGGAGCAATCTCGCATCGGCCGGGGTTTTTAGACTTCAAGGAATGAGATGCATGGGCCTTGGCCTTATTGACCTAGAAGTTTTCTTGGCAAGCCGAAAAAAACTCAAAAGAGAGGATCTGGCAAGACGAACCCGATTGGGACCGCATTGGGCGGGGATCACAATGAATTGGATGAAGGTAACCTCAATCGGAAAGTTCTCCGAGATGATTTGGTCTGTCCGTGACGTAACGGTGCCTAAATCCTCAGACGAGAAGGATGTACTGACCTGGAATCAGGAAAATTATGGATTTCACATTATCCTCGTGAATCGGGATATTCCGTGTGGAGCACAAGCCTTAGTGGACATGATTGAGAGGGCACGCAAAGCAGCTATTGATCGTAGCACATCAGACGAAAGAATCATTCAAGAGCATGAGCGTCGAGCGAGTTTGCTGCCCGCCCCAGAAGCCAGGCTTCATGAAATTGCTGATCTTTTGAACAAAGGGTTGATCTCATCTGAGGAGTATCATCGCAAGCGCGTTGAAATCCTTTCGAACGTCTAGGATGAACTGGCCTCCCGAGGGCGACGCTCACGCTGCTTGACCATAGTCAGCCGTCCGCTCAAAGTAACCTAGCTAACATCTGCCGCTGGTCGGACTGGACTGAAAAGCGAAGGAGAAGCGAAGCTGAGCAACGACACGTTGGCCAAACTTGTTGTCGTCGCTTTGCTTCTGGCCACGGTTATGATCTGGCGCGGGTCAGAACAGGTTCGCGCATCTTGTCACCACCACTGCCTCACCGACTTCTCCGCCATTCGTCGATAGCGGCCGCCACCGCCCCTTGCGCTCGCCTCCCGTTAAAAGTGGGAAGGTCTAGCCGGATGACGCTGATAAGTTAGCCGGTTGTCCGTACCCGCGAGAAGCTCGGAGATAGCTGCGACTACGGCACTACCGTTGGAGTTCTACTTACCGGGACTTAAAGTCGCAGAGCTAGCAGGTTGCGAGCGAGAGTCGGTTCAACATAGTCTGGCACTAAAATTCTCCGACGGGGGGTGCGAAATGGATCCCGCTACCGTTGCCCAGGCCATTGCCTCGATTATTGCCAAAATCAACGAGTACAATGAACGATCAGCTGCACGGGCGTGGCAGTCCGAAGTTACGAGCAAGCTGGATCTAATCATTTATCAGAATGGTCAAATTATCGGTATCGCTCCGGCGAAGGCCGCCTTGCGCGGTGTGATGGAGATTGAAGACATAGGCGTATGACTGACCATACGCCTA
>NZ_JBANBK010000178.1:0-4183 GCF_053572325.1 Bradyrhizobium sp. UFLA05-112
TGCGACGATGTCCGTGCTGTACTGCTCTCATCCAAAGACGTACCGTGCGGATGATTTTATGACACAGTAAGATTAGGGCGGATTAGCTTAGCGTAATCCGCCATCAGGCCGCGACAAAGCTGGCGGGTTACGCTGCGCTAACTCGCCCTACGGATGCGCGTAACCTTCACCCATATTTCAGCTTCATGACGAGTATGCCGCCGGCGAGCACCATGGTGATCGCGTTGGCGGCGACCAGCGGCGCGTCGCCGGAGAGCAGGCCGTAGATCAGCCAGAGTGCAAGCCCGAGCAGCATCGCGAGGAACATGCCGAGCGAGATGTCCTCGGTCGAGCGGGTCTTCCAGACCTTGATGAATTGCGGTGTGTAGGCGAGGGTCGTGCAGGTTGCCGCAGCGAACCCGAGCAGCTTAACGATGAGCGGTTCCATGGTGGCCGCCCTATAGCACGGATTCGTTGATGGAAATGCGTCTGTTGACCCATCATTACCGGCGGGCTGCCATGATCGTGCGATAGAGCGCCGCATAGTCGCCCGCCCGGTTGCGCCAGGAGACGTCGGTCGTCATGCCGCTCAGTTGCAGCCTGCGCCAGGTCAAACGGTCATGGAAGGCGAGGTTCGCCTTGCGCAGCGCGGCGGCGAGCCCCTCCGCCGTCACCGGCCCGAACTTGAATCCGGTCGCGTCGTGGCCGCTGCTATCGGCCTCGCCGATGTCGACCACCGTGTCCGCAAGCCCGCCGACGCGCGAGACGACCGGCACGGCGCCATAACGAAGCGCACAGAGCTGGGTGAGACCGCACGGCTCGAACCGCGACGGCACGAGGAGCGCGTCGGAGCCCGCCTGGATGAGGTGGGCAAGGATCTCATCATAGCCGATCACGACGCCGATGCGCCCGGGATGGGCGCGTGCCGCGGCCAGATAGCGGTCCTGGAGGTCCGCATCGCCGCTGCCGAGCAGCGCGAGCTGCATGCCTTCGCCAAGAATCGTCGGAATGATTTCGAGCAGGAGATCGAGACCCTTCTGCCAGGACAGCCGGCTGATCACGCCGAGCAGAAGCGCATTCGCCGACGGCGTGAGATTGAACTGCTTCTGCAGCGCTGCCTTGTTGGCGGTCCGAACTTGCAGCTCCTTGGCGCCAAAGCGATGGGCGATGTGCGGGTCGGTCTCGGGATTCCAGACGTCGATATCGATGCCGTTCAAGATCCCGCTGAGCACGCCGGAGCGTTCGCGCAAGAGGCCGCCGAGTCCCATGCCGCCCTCGTCACCCTGAATCTCCCGTGCGTAGGTCGGCGACACCGTTGTGATGCGGTCAGCGAACTGCAAGCCGGCCTTCAGGAAGCTGATCCCGCCAAAATATTCGACGCCGCTGAGGCTGAAGGAGTCCGGCGGCAGGCCGAACGAAGCAAGCATCTCGTAGGCGAACTTGCCTTGATAGGCCATGTTGTGAATGGTCATCACGGTCCCCGGGCGGGGACCGCCGGCATAGTGCAGATAGGCTGGTAGCAATCCCGCCTGCCAGTCGTGCGCATGCACGACGTCAGGTACGAACGAAGGGACGAGGCCGAGGCCGATATCGGCGGCGACGCGCGACAGCGCCGCAAAGCGCACGCCGTTGTCGGGCCAGTCGGTCCCCTCCGCGGTGACGTAAGGGTTGCCCGGCCGCTCGTAGAGATGTGGTGCGTCGAGCACGAAGAGGTCGAGCTCGTCATGTGTACCCGCGAGCAGGCGCGCAGGCCCACCGAAATAATCCGGCCAGCGCCGGATTTCCTCCGTCTTCGGCAAGGCCCGCAAGACGGCCGGATAACCCGGCAGCAGCGTCCGCATCTCGACGTCATGGGCTTTCAATGCGACCGGCAGCGCGCCGGCGACATCGGCAAGGCCGCCGGTCTTGATGATCGGATAGATTTCCGATGCGACCGCGAGAACGCGCGTCAACGCCATGCGTTCAGCCTGTCGATCATCGGCTGGGTAATGAGCGAGACGCCCTGTTCGGTGGTGCGGAACCGTTTTTCGTCGAGCTCCGGATCCTCACCGACGATGAGTCCTTCCGGAATCTCGACGCCACGGTCGATCACGACGTTGCGCAGCTGCGCACCGCGGCCGACATTCACGTAAGGCATGATCACGGCATTCTCGACATTGGCATAGGAGTTGATGCGCACGCCCGTGAACAGCAGCGACCGCCGCAGCGAGGCGCCGGAGATGATGCATCCGCCCGATACGAGCGAGCTCACCGCCTGTCCGCGCCGGCTCTCCTCGTCGTGCACGAACTTGGCGGGAGGCGTGATCTCCGCATAGGACCAGATCGGCCATGAGCGGTCGAACAGATCGAGCTCCGGCACCACGTCGGTGAGATCGATGTTGGCGGCCCAGTAGGCGTCGACGGTGCCGACGTCTCGCCAATAGGCGCGCGGGTCGTCGCCGGACCGGACGCACGAGCTCGAGAACTGGTGCGCCACCGCGCGGCCGTTCTTGACGATATAGGGAATGATGTCCTTGCCGAAATCATGGTTCGAGTTCGGGTCGGCGGCGTCACGCTTCAGCTCCTCGTACAGGAACTTGGCGTCGAAGACGTAGATGCCCATGCTGGCGAGCGACATGTCGGGCTTGCCGGGCATCGGCGGCGGGTCTTTCGGCTTCTCGAGGAAGGACTGGATGATGCCGTTTTCGTCGATATGCATGATGCCGAAGCCGCTGGATTCCGCGCGTGGCATTTCGAGGCAGCCGACGGTGACGTCGGCGCGACTGTCGACGTGCTGCCGCAGCATCACCTCGTAATCCATCTTGTAGATGTGATCGCCGGCGAGCACCACGATGAAGCGTGCGCCGTGCGACTCGATGATGTCGATGTTCTGGTAGACGGCATCGGCCGTGCCGACATACCACATCGTCTCCGAGACGCGCTGGCTCGCCGGCAGGATGTCGAAGCTCTCGTTGCGCTCGGGCCGGAAGAAGTTCCAGCCCATCTGAAGATGCCGGATCAGGCTGTGGGCCTTGTATTGGGTGGCGACCGCGATGCGGCGGATGCCGGAGTTCACGGCGTTCGACAGCGCGAAGTCGATGATGCGGGATTTGCCGCCGAAATAGACCGCCGGCTTGGCACGCCGGTCGGTCAGTTCGAGAAGACGGCTTCCTCGTCCGCCGGCGAGAACGAAGGCCAGGGCCTGGCGCGCGAGTGGCTCATTTCCAACACGGTTCATTCTGTCCTCCCGGGGGCCCCGTTTTTATCGCCCCGAAATTTCCCTCGCGGGAAGCCGGTGGCGCCTGCATCGAAGCAGAATTCTAGCGGCACGGATAACAATTCGGAAAGTGCCCTGTTGGTTGCCATAGGTCGTGGCCGCCCTGCGGCTCGGCTTTTTCGCTTGCCAAGTCTTCCCGATCGACCCGAAAGGGTGGTAGGTTGCGGGGTATTTCAGATCGCTTTCATATTTTTTGGATTTATACGATGCCCTGCGCCAACGAGATGTTTGGCCTGCTGCGACTGCTTTCAGTTGGGCTGGCTTACCTGACCGGCACCCCGGATCACCCCGTACAGCAACGCGATCTCGCCGAGGCCTGGCAGGTCCTCTCGCCCTGCGCGGAGACCGCCTCCTTCGACGGGGCGTGGGCCCTGTCATTGAAGGAGAACGGCACCGCCATCGCCAGGAGCGATCGCCATGCGCAGCTGCTGCAGGGCCGCTGGGAGATCGTCGATGCGGGGACGCACAGCTATCGCATCGACGTGCTCGCCTTCGGCAATGATTTCGTCGTGGTCCCGACGGCGGCTGGCTGCCTGCTCGGCTCGGGCACGCTCAGAAACGTCGATCTGCACCAGAGCTGGTTTACGCATGGCAGCCGCGAGGCGGGCGATCTCGTGGCATCGGCGACCGATCCGGGCGTGAGGACGAAGTAGCCGCTTCGAGCGCGCTTGCCGGCGTTGGTCCTGCGGCATTTCAGCGCTCGATGCAGAGCTGGGACGATCCGTGCCGGCTTTCTGGGATTTGAGGCGGTCGGGATCGACGACGCGCCGGGATGCCTTGTGCGGTGCACGCAAACGGATGCTTTGATTCAGCGCAAAGATGCCGGATCATGCGGCGTGCGACCCTTTTGCCAAACGAAATGTCAGACAGGGAGCAAGGTGATGAGTATCTGGAAAACGGCAATAGCCTGTTCGCTCGCCGGTGCTGTCATGGCCGGCCAGGTGCAGC
>NZ_JBANBK010000179.1:0-4151 GCF_053572325.1 Bradyrhizobium sp. UFLA05-112
TCGGCAACATGCGAGCCGTCATATACAGTTAGGTTCGCATATATGGTTGACGATATGGTTGACGCTTCGGAGCCACGTGGCCGGGTGGATATCCACGTCGGAGCGGGGCGTCGGCGGCGGTGGAGCGACGCGGTCAAGGGGCGGATCGTGGCAGAGTCGTATGCGCCGGGCGCTGTTGCGTCCGAGGTGGCGCGCCGGCACGACATCTCGCCGCAACACCTGTTCGCGTGGCGCAAGGCGGCGCGTGCCGGTCTGCTGAGTTTGCCGGCGGACGATGCGCCATTCTTCGTACCGGTAGTGTCGGAGCTGCGCCCCGCTGGGATGGCCGCGGAAGCGGCAACACAGAACTCGATGACAATCAGTATCGAGATTGGCGGTGCGGTGGTTCGCGCAGCGGCCGGAGTCGATTCGGCCTGGCTGCGCGATGTGCTGCGGGCCGTGAGGGCGATGACATGATCGCGGCTTCGGCGGGCGTGAAGATCATGATCGCGACGCGGCCGGTCGACCTCCGCAACTATGCGGCGGCCATGATTATGCGGAGTCGACACGAAGACGGGCGGTTTTGCTCGCTTCTGGACGATATCGGCTCCGCATAATAGAGAGCGTTTTTAGATTGGCGGCGCGTGGTTCGGTACCCAACACGAGCACTCGCGAGGGGCGCCGGTAATCTAAAAACGTGTTGGACGAAGTCGCGGGCAGCCGCTGCAGCTATGGGTGTTGAATCACTGCGCCGTTATTTGTGAAACGTCGTGATCTGTACTGGAGGCAAGTCCAAAGCGGACATTATCATGAAAGTACTGGGTGGAAGCGACATCTGGGAAGCGAAGTAGCCGAAAAATGCGAAGCGCCGGAGGTTTGACGTCGGAAGAACGACAACAGGGCATCTATCGGCTGCCACGGCGGCCGGAAGAATTGCGAAATGGAAGGTGGCGGTTCTTGGTTGATCGAGGTCTCGCATCAAGAAGTGTCCGGTGAACGAGCGGCACTGAACGAACCTGGCTGCAAGACCTCGACGCACACCATGTGGCCTTGATGACAGGATGGACATTGACGCAAGGAAGCGGCATTGCAGTGCTCAGCCTTCTCGGGGCAATCGGATAGCTCTTCCGGCTCCGAATGAGCATCGGCGGACATCATTCCGAGCAGTTCACGGCAGCGAGCGAGCTTTTGCTTGCGGTAGCGGTTACCCAGAAAACCATAGTAGCGAATACGTTTGAAGCCTTCGGGTAGGACATGGATGAGGAAACGCCGAATGAACTCCCCGGCGTCCAGCGTCATTACTTTCTGCTGGCTTCCGTGGCGGTAATCCATCCATCGAAAGCGTACTTTGCCGTCTTCGATATCGATGACGCGGCTGTTGCTGATCGCTACCCGATGCGTATAACGGCCGACATAGTGCACAACCTGTTCGGCGCTGCCAAAGGGCGGCTTGGCGTAGATAACCCAATTGATTCTGCGGACATCGTTCAGATAACGCTGAAACGCAGCCGGATCACGCAACGGTTCCAGCGACGAGAAGAATTGTAGCTCGCCGGTGTCGAACGACTTTTGCAAGGCGCTGAGAAATAGGCGCCGGAACAGACGGGAAAGCACGGCCACGGGAAGAAAGAAGCCGGGCCGGCACGCGATCCAGCGGCTGCCATCCGGGGACAGTCCTCCTCCAGGAACGACGCAATGGAGGTGGGGATGGTGAAGGAGGTTCTGGCCCCAAGTATGAAGGACAGAAAAGAACCCGATCTCGGCACCGAGGTGCTTGGGATCGGCAGCGATAGTCCGCAAAGTCTCTGCAGCTGTGCGGAACATAATATCGTACACGGTGCCGGCATTCTGGAATGCGATCGCTGCGATTTGGTCGGGTATGGTGAAAACAACGTGAAAATACTGCGTATCGAGAAGCTCCGCTTGTCGGGCCTCGATCCATTCTGCCCGCGCGAGCGATTGGCACTTGGGGCAGTTGCGCGAGCGGCAGCTATTGTAGGAGATCCGCCGCTCTCCGCAGTGATCGCACTGCTCGACATGGCCACCGAGCGCGGCCGTTCGACAGCGCTCGATCGCCGTCATTGCTGCACGCCGTTCGGTCGATAGAGACCTCCAGTGCTGCTCGCGCCAGGCAGCACCATAGCGGCGGAAGATATCCGCCACTTCCGGACCTGAGCGTCCCATGGGGCCGCCGTCAGAAATGTTCAGGCGGCGGCGGTGGTGGTGCCTTAGGGATTGGGCGCGGCAGCAGCTCCAGCGGGCTGGTCGCCGCGCAGACTTTGTTCGTGGCTATCCGGAGATATTGCGCGGTTGTGGACAGGCTGCGATGGCCAAGCAAGAGCTGGATGGTGCGAAGATCGGTGCCGGCCTCGAGTAGATGAACGGCGAAGGCATGCCGCAGCGAATGCGGCGTCACGGGCTTGGCAAGGCCCGCTAACCGATGCGCCTTGCTGCAGGCGTCCTGCACCGCGTTGGTCGATATCGGCTCGTTGGGGATACCGCCGGGAAACATCCACGTCCTCGGCCGGACGGCGCGCCAATAGTCGGTCAGTGTCTCCAGCAACCGTGCCGAGAGCATGACGTAACGGTCCTTCTTCCCCTTGCCTTGATCGACGCGTAGCACCATCCGCTGTCGATCGATGGCCCCCGGCTTTAGACGTACCGCTTCGGAAATGCGCAGACCGGCGGCGTAGCATGTTGTCAGGATCACTTGATGCTTGAGGCTCTCCACGCAGCCGAGGAAGTGCAGCACCTCTTCGGGACTGAGGATGACGGCGAGCGTCTTGGGCACCTTTGGACATGCAATGATGAGGTCGAAATCCCATTCGAAGCCGAGCGTGACACGGTACAAGAAACGGAGCGCTGAGACGGTCACGTGGATCGACTTCGGCGCCAGCTTCTTCTCGTTCGTTAGATAGACTTGGTAGGCGCGGACATCTTCCGGCCCAAGCAACGCCGGCGACTTCGCAAAATGGCGGGCGAACTGCGAAACCTGCAGCAGATAGGATTCCTGCGTGTGCGGTGACAAGTTGCGGATCTGCATGTCGTTTATCATGCGTAACCGAAGCGGCGTCATTGAAGGCTCCTTGGCAAAAAAAAAACGAAAACTGCCCGAGGGCAGCAACGCCATCTTGCTCGAAGCCAAGCCTATGAACGCTGCAAATTACGTCTCACCATGGCACCCCAAAGCGGTTACAGTTGCTTCAGCCGCATTCCTTCATCCGACGATGGGCCACCCTTGCCGAGTGTTCTGCCGCGGAGCGGCTTCGTCGTGTGCCGGGCATGCTCAATAGCTCGGAAGTGAAAGTCTTCCACCCAACCTGATGGAGGTGAAGGGTTAGTGAAACGCAAGGGCTGCCGTCGCGAGGCGGGGTCTGAAGGAAGCGTGGATCAAAGGTGCGAGCCGATGAACAAAAAACGGATATGAGGCGCAAGCATCGGACGAGCGGGCGACACATCGCGAAGTCCAGATCCATCAAGGATGCGAAGCGTAGATCCGGCGGTTGTGCACCGAAGGCGATTGAGCTTACCCCGGGAGGTCTGCCCGGCGTCGCCCTCGGGCGACTGAGACGACCGCGAGGTCGTCTGACCGCCGGGCAGAAGTCAGCAGAGGGCGTATTAGGTCAGGCTGTCGGCAAAGCTATTGAGGCACTCCAAGGCCGAAAGGTGGAGAAACAGATAGGCGGAGCCGGAAACGATGGCCGAAGGCCCGAACGATCGAGAGAAGCAAGTAGGACTGGTATCTCGTGAATAGAAAGCGGCAGAACAACCAGCAAGCGCTGGCCTTGGAACCGAAGGAGTGGGGTGAAGCCCCAGCGCGCGGTGACGAGGAGACCGAACCATTCATGACGAAATCAGCCACCGAAAGCTCGACTTTCACAGAACAACTAATGGAGGAGGTGTGCGATCGAGAGAACCTCGAAAGAGCGTGGAAGCGTGTTAAAAGGAACAAAGGAAGCCCTGGCGTTGATGGGATGACCATCGACGTCGCCAAGGCTTTCCTGCGTGGGCACTGGCCAAACATTCGGTCTCAACTGCTTGACGGAAACTATCGGCCGCAGCCGGTTAAGCGGGTAGAAATCCCGAAGCCGGATGGCGGGATCAGAAAACTCGGCGTCCCCTGTGTCGTCGACCGCCTGATTCAACAAGCCATGCTGCAAGTTCTCCAAGAG
>NZ_JBANBK010000180.1:0-4009 GCF_053572325.1 Bradyrhizobium sp. UFLA05-112
TCGATGCCTTCACCCCCGAGGAATGCGCCAACTACCTCAAAAATTCAGGCTATCGAACTTAATGCCATCACGCTTTAACTCGCCGTGCGCTTCGGCCAATCGCCGAATGTCGACGGCATCGCCGCCCATTTGCTCGGTCTGCAGCCGCTCGATCTCGAGCTTGAGGGCGGTAGCGTGGTCGATCTTGAGTCGCTCCGGCAACGCCGCGGTGTCCGGATCAATGCCAAACAGCCCGGCAATCTCGGCGCGGACCTTGGCAAAGATGCTGGACTTGCTCGGACGGGCCATTGCGCTCTCAGGACCCCACGGGATCGCGCTCGGCGTACCTGGCCTCCAGATCGTCGAGCCAGCTGGGGTCGGCCCGCTGACCGGCCTTGCCAGCGATGATGGATAGGAGCCGCTTGCTGGTCGAACTGATCGGGATCAGGAGATCGCTGTCGACGAGCTCGCCACCGACGATCCGCTCCTGCAACCGTTCGGCCTGAAGCTGAAGCGCGACCGCCTGGCGCACCAACGCCTTCTCGGGCTCGGTCAGCTCGCCGCCGAGTTGCTGCGAATAGCTTTCGACCAAAAACTTGAAGCGTCGACCTCCGGCAGACCGCAAATCGACGGCGCGCGACAGGAGGCGGCCATTGGAAACCCGATCCCGGCCCGTGCTTCGAGCTGCTCTGACGGTGGAATGACCTGCTTGCATAATCCGTGTATCCTTAGACGAATTCATGCACAAAATGTGCATTACACCCGGATAAAATGCAGGCTATTCACTAGGGGTAGTGTCATCGCGACTGTGTTACACAAACTGTGGACATGTTAGTGCGCTGAAGAGCGACTTGCCCGCGCGTAACAGGAACGTTTCACAAATCTGCCGGTTTGCTTTTGGGGCAGGCCGACCGGAGGCTAGTCTCATGCTCAAGGCATTCATCACGGGAGCGATCGCCATCAGCTTGATAGTCGCGCCAACAGCCGCAGGTGCTATGTCGACCCACCAGAAGACCCACAAAACCCATCACGCGAAGAAGATGGAGATGGCGCCTGGCACCACGACCGGAATGTCGAGTGGAACGACGACGACTGAAAAAGCAACCAGCGGTGCAAAGGCCAAGTCGGGCTACTGAGCCGGTCGAACGTCGCGCGACACGCAAGCAGGCGCGCAGTAGCCCCGCTCCATCGCTGGGGCTGGGGGCTGATGTAGCGATGGAGCGGGGAGCCGGGGGCTTCGATCAGACCAGCGCGGAAACGATCGATGTCCTAGGCGCAATCAATTTGCGCCCGTGATTCTGGCTAGCTGACGGCCGACACATGTCGCTAATCGTTCAATCGTTCGGACTATGAAAAACCTAGCAGGTGTTGCCGCCATGCAATTTCCAAAGCCACATTGTTGCCCCACTATGGACCCTAGCCGGTCATGATTGACCAGCAGCGGACTGGCTGGCTAGGCTCGGCACACGTTTCGGCGGGGGCAGTGTGCCGGGCCGCCGCGCGGCGGGGAGCAATGGCGGCAGCCATGTGGATAACCCTGTGGATAAGTCGACGGACAGTGCGGTGACAACAAAAACCGCGCCCGGCGGTGCGCAGCGCGCGTTGCCAGCGGGATAGTTAGGCCGTCACGATTGGCGCGCTAAAAGCCGCCAGTTCGGGCCGTTTTATGCAATTGCCCGGCGTAAGTCGCCGTGAGCGCCCATGGCCCACGCCAGGGAGGCCGGAATCGAAAGGGGCCGCCCTTCAGCGACCCCTTGCCGGTTGAAATCTTGTTCGGGATGCGAAATGGCCAGCCCCGGCGGAATTACCTTAGGGGCATTTCATGACCAGCGTGATTCCGGAAAATTACCGTGCGTAGCACTGTCCTAATCTGCGGAAAACTACGGGTTCTCTTGGGCGAACACCCATTTCCTTTTGAATGACATCGCGTCGAGGTGGTTCTTGGTAAGAAGATCGGCGAAGGCCCGCCTCGCCAGCCCCGGACAGGTCTTCACATTCAAGAGGCCGCCTCGATTTGGCGGCCTTTTCATTTGAGGTGCGGGCCTGGAGTAGCAAGCTCAACAACGGCCCCAGCTCCGGGAGGGAGAAGGATGCTGGGGCCGTTAGTCCGCGCCGGTCCAATGCCTACGCACGCTTTCGCTCATGGCGGGTTTCCGCACCTACCTATGTGAATTTCATTTAGCGACCTTCCGCTTCCGCCTCACACGCTTGCCTCGAAAGGGCGCGGCTGCTCCTTCACCACCCGCTGCACGACTGACGTGCCGACGCCGAGCGTCCGGCCGATCTTCAGGATGCCCGTCCCGTCCTTGTGGAGGCGCAGGATGCGCCTTTCCAACTCGGCCCTGCTCATGCCCCAGCGCTCCTCATCGGCGCTCCGTTCGTCGTCCTTGCGGTTGCCACGGCCCAGCTTGATGCCGCTGGCCTTGGCTCTCGCAAGACCGGCATTGACGCGCTCAACGATCATGGACTTCTCAAACTCGGCAAAGACGCCACACATCTGGAACATGGCGCGACCGGACGGTGTGGTCGTGTCGATGGCCTGCTGATGCAGATAGAGATTGCAGTTCAGCGCCTGCAGCTCGTTCAGGAAACCAACGAGATGCTGAAGGCTGCGGCCGAGCCGATCCACCGACCAGGCGGCAATCATGTTGATCTTGCGCGCCGTCGCGTCCTTGAGCAGTCGGTCGAAGCCAGGGCGCTTTTCTCGACCGTTGGAGCCGCTAATGCCGGCATCCTCATAGAAGCCGACGATTTCCCAGCCCGAGCGAGCAGCAACCGCCTCGAGCTCGCGGCGCTGGTTCTCGGTGGTTTGGCCATCGGTGCTGACCCGCAGATAAACGCCAACTCGCTTTGCCATGACTGCAGCCTCCAAACTTGACGCTGCATCATACCCGAAGCCTTCACCGAGCAAATTCGTCAACGATATCCGTGAGCATCAGTCGACATTTTCGGGTAGGTTTTCGGTATAGGGGCCGCAGACGAATATGATGCCGCGCGCCTGACTGAAACCAGAACAACACGGCCGCGTTACGTGGTCAGCGGGTGAGACACACCACCCGTAACGCGGCCTCAAGTAGACGACGACAGGGAGCTTGCCCCAGCTCCCCGGGGCCGCGTCCCTCGACCGCGTCGGGCGGCGGTGGGTGTAGGAATTTTTTCCCGCAGCCGTGTGCGCGTTAGGGCCGCTCAGATCGATGTCGTTGCCTGAGCCACTTGTGCCTGCGATCGAAATACCGGTTGATTGTCTCGCCCTCGGTCTCGAGCTTGAGCCGGAATGAGGCTTACCAGCTTCTGAGGTCTCGCTCTGGCCTGAATGAGCCGTAGAACCGGCTTGCCGTGCGTGTCGCGGTTCTCACGTATCCGGGC
Source organism: Bradyrhizobium sp. UFLA05-112 (assembly GCF_053572325.1). Lineage (NCBI taxonomy): Bacteria > Pseudomonadati > Pseudomonadota > Alphaproteobacteria > Hyphomicrobiales > Nitrobacteraceae > Bradyrhizobium > Bradyrhizobium sp. UFLA05-112. The sequence continues at coordinate 3,346 of NZ_JBANBK010000180.1, forward strand.
CAGAACCGTTCTAGCTCTCGCTGGACGGTCTTGCGGTTGGTCGAGAGGTTCATGGTCTTGTGGTGCCCGGTATCCCTCACCTTGCGGATCAGCTCTATCGCCTTGTCGACGGCATCTTGCGGTAACGCGGCGCGGGGGGTGGCGTTGGTCGGCTTTGGTGGTGATGGCTTCCCCCAACAAATCACTTCCTTTGGCTGGATGGTCTTGGAAGGCTTTTGTTTGTTTGAAGGATTGAGAGCGGGGGTAGTTTCAGCCTGTTCCCGCGCCGCGTGAGTGTCTTGCGTTACGCTTAATTGCGTCACGCTACCTACGTCCTTCTTAAAGGAAGCGGACGGGGTTTTCCGTAACGCGCGGCGGCGCTTCATGCGCTCAGCGGCTTGGGCGTTGGTTCGGGCTTTCATCTCATCAGGCGAGAGTCCCAAGGACGACCTGCCGGGCTTGGCGCTGGTGCTATTCTTGGCTCGGCGCCGGCGGGCTCGTTTGGCGTCCGTTGCCCGTTTGAGGGCCTTGCGCTTGGCTCGGCTATCATCGTCATTGGCGCCGATCCAGCGACGGCAATTCATGGCGATGCAATCGTCTAGTGAGACGTCCAGGGCATAGGCGGAATGGTCGTGGCTCCAGTTCTTGTTGGACGTCCGGACGTATTCCATGAGGGTTTTGATGT
>NZ_JBANBK010000181.1:0-3964 GCF_053572325.1 Bradyrhizobium sp. UFLA05-112
GAAAATGGGAGTTAAGACGGCGAGCCCGCGACCATCGACTAAATCATGGAGATAGCTGCACCGTGAACGCACCAAAACCCTTTCCGCTCAATGCCTGGTACGCGGCTGCATGGTCCCACGAGATCGCCCGCGAGCTTTCCGCCCGCACCATCTGCGGCAAGAACATCGTGCTCTATCGCCGTACGGACGGCGCCATCGCGGCGCTGGAGGATGCGTGTTGGCACCGGCTGCTGCCGTTGTCGCTCGGACATCTCAAGGGCGATGACGTCATGGGCGGCTATCACGGGCTGGTCTTCAATTCGGCCGGCCGCTGCTCCTACATGCCCGCGCAGAAGACGATCAACCCGTCAGCCTGCGTGCGTGCCTATCCGGTCTCTGAGCGGCATTATGGGCCGATCCGAATTGGACGGCATCTGAACCTCCCACTGCAAAAGATTCGCTTCGATGCATCGATGCGTTCGCTTGAAGCATAAAGATATAAACCTGTCGGGCCATCAGCTTTTTGCGATCGCGCCGATACTCAAAGCTCCCAATCAGGGCGCGACCGGCAAGGCAAATCGAAAGGTCGCGCCCGGCTCTTGCTTGCGGACGATCGATAGGCGGCCTCCATGAGCTTCTATGATCGAACGACAGATCGACAGACCCATTCCAAGACCAGTTGATTTGGTGGTGAAAAACGGATCTAAGATGCGGACCCTATCATCCTCAGCGATTCCGACCCCGCAATCACTCACAGAGAGCTGCACGCGGCCGTTATTGTCCTTTGATGATTGAACCACCAGTTCGCGCGTACGGTCGTCAACTGCTTGCATCGCCTCGATTCCGTTCATCACCAGATTGATGATCACCTGTTGCAGCTGAACCCGGTCACCGAGGATCGTGGGAAGTGTTGGCGCCAGCTCAGTTCGCAGGGTCACTTGGTGATTAGCCAGCTCACGTGTCACCAGCGCGATGACCTCGTTCACGACCTCATTGATGTCGAGCGCTACCCTCTCGATATCACCTTTCTTCGCAAGCGTGCGGACCCTGCGGATGACCTCACTTGCCCGCATCGCATCGTCGATGATCCACTCTACTGATCGGCGCGCGCCGGCAACATCCGGAGTTTCGCGGCCTATCCAGCCGAGGCACGCATCGGCGTTGCTGATAATGGCCGCAAGCGGCTGGTTTACCTCGTGGGCGATTGAGGCTGTTAGTTCCCCCAGCGTGGTCACGCGCGTAACATGCGCAAGATCTGCCTGTGCCTTCCGCAGCTCTTGTTCTGCCTGATCTGCGCGAATTTTTGTCGTGATGTCGGTGGCGACGCCACGGTAGCCGCGAAAGTTGCCACTTTCATCAAAAAAAGGCTTGCCGCTGGTCTGGAAGTAAATTGCCGTCCCAGTCGCGCTGATGGTGCGATAGATCAGATCGCGAAATGGGAGATGCGCGCTGAGTGTCGCCTGATGCTGCCGCCACTTCTCCGGTTCTTCTTCAACATCGCACGCAATTTCCCAGCGAGGCAGGCCAATGGCCCCTGTGGCCAAGAGGCCCGTAGCGCTGGTGTGCTCCGATAAGGTGAGCCGGTGGTCTGGCCCGGTCTCCCATAGCCAATCGGAAGCAGTTTCCGCGTAGTCACGGAAACGTTGCTCGCTCTCACGTAGCGCAGCAAGGGTGCTTTCTAACCTTTCCCTGGCTGCGTGTTGCTCAGTGATATCCATATGCGTTCCGATGAGCTCGACGGTCGAGCCATCGCTTCCCAACACGGCGTGCGCAATAGCATGTATGTGCCGTATCGCGCCATCGGGAAGACAGATCCGAAAATCATATTCGAAGTTCCCTGATTTCTGTTCAATCGCCCGACGTTGCACTTCCTGCTGCATCGGCAAATCATCTGGATGAATACGGGAACGGATGGCCTCAAGCGTCACGGGCTCTTCCGGATCGAAGCCAAACAAACGACTGACTTCGACGGAGCGATAAGCAAAACAGCGACGGTGGCAGTCCCAGGACCAAGTGCCTGTGCGACTGAGCTGCTGCGCGTCGGCGAGATAGGCCTCGCTACGGCGCAGTCGCCCTTCCGTCTGCTTCGCTGCCGTGATGTCGATCGCCGCCCCGACAAACTCGACATCGCCAGATGCTGTTCTCGTGGCCCGTGCTAGTGCGTGAATGTGCTTTATTGATCCGTCGGGCATCAGCAGTCGGTATTCGTGCTCGAAGTCCTCGCCTCGCGATGCTCGATCCAACGTCTCCTGGACGGAAGCCTTATCCTCTGGGTGGGTGCGGTCAAGAACGTGTTGCGGTGTCGGTTTGACGTCTGGATCGTATTCGAAAAGCCGGAAAGTCTCCTTCGACCAAAAGACCTCGCCGGCGGCGTTCCAGCCGAAGCTGCCGGTGTGACTCAATTCCTGCGCCTGTGCCAAATGGGCCTCGCTTCGCTGCAGCGCAAGTTCTGTCCGCTTTTGCTCAGTGATATCTTCGCAGGCAATGAGGACGATGAGCTTGTCTTCGGCCCACAGCATGGCTTTGGCGTTTTCGCGTACCCACAGCACCGAGCCGTCCTTTCTGACTTTCCGGATGTCCCAGGTGCGCGATTGGCCGATATCTGCAAGACAACTCCCGATGCATTTGCGAACGACCTCACGATCGTCTTCCGGAAAGACCTTCAGCACGGATAGGCCGACTAGTTCGGCAGGCGTATAGCCGAGTTGAGTCGCGCCGAAAGTATTGACGTTCAGGACCGTCCCCGCTTCATCGACCATGAAGTACATGGCCGGGTTATGCTCAAAGATTGCGCGCCACAGTTTCTCGCGGTTATGCAGATCGGCCGCACTGTGCGGTAGCTTGGCTGCGGCCTCACGCGCAACTTCCCTTTTGCGACGAACTTTTCCTATCAGGTGCGTTCCGACAATTGACGCAGTGAGAAAAGCGACAACCACCAAAAGGTCCTGGGGATTATCGATCTGAAAACTCAACGTGGGCGGCGTAAAAACGTAGGCTAAACTAGCGACGGAGACGATGGAAAGGACCAATGATGCGATGAAGCTGCCCCTCAGCGAAAACAGCAAGATCACCACCAGATAGGCGAACGCCGTGGCCGCGAAAGGGCTGTGAATATACAAGGAAGCTAGCGTCACCGCCCCTAGCGTAATGCTACCGACGATAAACTGCGTGCCGGAACGTTCCAACGTGGTGAGCTGGTTAAACATGCTTGTAGCCGTCCGGCCCTTCTGGCGGAGAGATTAGTGATCAGACAAAAAATACAGCAATTTATTCGACCCGGACAGGCGCTCCTGAGCGCTTTCTACGTCCGCCCCTTAAATAAGCACAGTAGAAAAAGGCGCATTACAAACCTTCGTATATTTCTTTTAAACATTAGATATCGGACGCTCACATAGGAAGTTACCTTCGTCTCATGCTTAGCCATCCTCCTTGAGTAGCGTGCCGCAGCCTTGGGTTGCTGCCCGGTCAATCACAATTTCATCGCTCACTCCGAAGTTGGTGCTCGTGCTGGATGCCGGGCGTGGGTATGCAGGCGTTGAACGGCATGATCTTCCGAAGGGGCTGGCAGCGGTTTGCGGTGCATGCGGATCGATTATCTTGAAATCGATCGGACCGAAGTTCGAAACGATTTTCTTGGTATTCGCTTTTTCGGCTCACTAGAAACGCCCGCCGTCTTTAGCGATGCAGCAGCGTTATCGAAGCACGAAAGAGGTCTCTGTCGTACCGCTTGCACGATGGCTTCCACTGCGCCGTCAGCGAGCGCCAGCCGCGTCGATAAGAGTATGACTGCGGTGACATAGTCGTCGACGCGCAGCCTCCTGCCGGCGAGCGGATGGCCGCGGTGCATGACGCACACGTAGTGGTCATCCAGCAGATTGCGATGATAGAGGCTTTCCTCCTGCACGTCGTAGGGGCCGAGGAGAAGATCGGCTTCGCCGCGTTTGAGATACGCGATGCCTTTGGCGCGTGCCGCCTTGATCTCCAG
>NZ_JBANBK010000182.1:0-3734 GCF_053572325.1 Bradyrhizobium sp. UFLA05-112
GGCGTTCGAGGGGTGTCCACACCCTCACCGCCGCTTACCCCAGTCGCCGCTTACCCCATAGCATCTGGATCACCCGCCTTCGCCTTCGCGGGTGATGACACCGTTCGATACGGCGGCACTGTTGCGAACCGCGTAGGCATTGTCAGCCTCTGCTCATTCGTTGGGCGAAGCGCTGCTGCGCGAAGCAGCACGCACGGCTCCTATCGCAAAGCAGCAAAGTGGAATCGATGCGCATTCAGTGAGTTGATTGAATCGCATCAACGGCGCGAATCTTGCTTGTAGTTTGACCTAAGAATTGGAACCGTCACTGACGCTTTCCGATCTGGCGACAAGGGAAAGGCCGATAAGCCATGAGGCTGGTCGACGCCAGTCTCGAGCCATCGACACTCGACGACCTCATCGCGCCGAGCCGCGAGCATTGTGTCCCAAAAATCCGAGCTGATGACGCTGGCCCAATCGCGCCGGCGCGAACGCTCGTCTTGCGGGTTCCAGTCGAGGCAATCGCCGGAAGACTTCTCATGCGACTTGGGAGGATGACGATGGAATCAAGAACATCCACGCGCCAAAGGCTCGTGACGTTGCTGGTCGCGCTGCTGGGAATTGCGCTGCTCTACCTCGCCCTCGGCGATGTTGCTCTCGCCGAGGATGCGGCGCCGCCGGCTTGCGGCGGCAAGATCCTCGAGAAGTGCACGCCCAATCCCGGCGATACCGCCTGGATGCTCACCTCCGTTGCGCTGGTGCTGATGATGACCGTTCCCGGGCTCGGGCTGTTCTATGGCGGCATGGTGCGCAAGAAGAACGTCGGCGACACCGTGATGACGAGCTTCGCGGTGACGTGCCTCGTCACGATCCTGTTCGCGCTCCTGACCTACAGCCTGGCCTTCCGCGCCGGCACGCCGTTCGTCGGCGGGCTCGACCGCATGTTCCTGAAGGACATCATGAGCGACATCGGCAAGGGCGGGATCGGCAATCCCAATCCGCTCGCGGCGACGATTCCCGAAAGCGTCTACATCTGCTTCCAGATGACGTTTGCCATCATCACGCCGGCGCTGATCGCAGGTGCCTTTGCCGAGCGGATGAAATTCTCCGCGATGCTCTGGTTCATCGGCCTGTGGGCGATCTTCGTCTATGCGCCGGTCGCGCATTGGGTATGGGGCCCCGACGGGATCTTCGCCTCCGGCAACGACGCCGCCTGGGTCAAGGTGCTCGATTTCGCCGGCGGGACCGTCGTGCATATCAACGCTGGCGTGGCTGGCCTGATGTGCGCCATCATGCTGGGCAAGCGCAAGGAGACCGGGCCGGCCCACAACATGGTGCTCACCTTCATCGGCGCCTCGCTGCTCTGGGTTGGCTGGTTCGGCTTCAATGCGGGTTCTGCGGTGACGGCGGGCATGCAGGCGGGCATGGCGATGCTGGTGACGCAGATCGCAACGGCCGTTGCAGGCTTCACCTGGATGCTGGTCGAGTGGTCGCTCAAGGGCAAGCCGACGGTCGTCGGCATCTGCTCGGGCGCGGTCGCAGGCCTCGTCGCCATCACGCCGGCGTCGGGCTTCGTCGGCCCGATCGGCGCCTTCGTGATTGGCATCGCAGCCGGCGTGCTCTGCTACTGGGGATGCACCGGGCTAAAGGCCATGTTCAGCTATGACGACGCGCTCGATTGCTTTGGCGTCCACGCCGTCGGGGGCATCGTCGGCGCGCTGCTCACCGGCATCTTTGCCGTCGAGCAATATGGTGGCACCGCGGGCGCGCTGGAGGGCAATCCCGGCCAATTCATCAACCAGTGCATCGGCGTTGCCACGGTGTTCGTCTATGACGCCGTCGTCAGCCTGATCATCCTCTATGTGGTCAAGCTGTTCGTCGGCTTGCGGGTGTCGGAGGATATGGAGCGCGATGGTCTCGACCTCGCACTGCATGGCGAGGTCGTGCACTAGAGCATGATCCGGAAAAGTGTGAAGCGGTTTTCCGAAAAGATCATGCTCAAACAACAACCTAATGCGCGATGATGATTCATCACGATCTCATCGCGCTTTAGATCGCCTCTAACAATAGTGAAGCAATCGGGGCATCCGCGCAGGCGCGGATGCCCCGGCACGGGAGAGGGAACGATGACCGAGATCTTTGCGCAAGGTGACCTGCTGATCGAGCGGGTAGGCGATGTGGCGCCATCGGGAACGCTCACTGACACCGCCGCAGGCGTGCCGCTGGTCCTGCTGGAGGGCGAAGCCACCGGACATTGTCATGCGATCCGCGAGCGCGTGACGCTGTTTCGCGACGATGATCTGGCGCGCGACATTCCGGCCGGGCTCTATATCGGGCATCTCCTGATCGGTGCGGCCTATGCGCGGGTGACGCATGAGGAGCATGCACCGCTCACGCTGCCGCGAGGGACCTACCGCGTGCGCCGCCAGCGCGAACTCGGGCCACGGGATGCGCGCGTCCTTGCCGATTAAGGAGGCGCTAACGGCGGAGCAAGCGGCGGCGCTGGGGGATTTTCGCGCGCGGTGGGTTGCCGTCCGGCGGTCGACGGCGCCTGCCGACCGCGGCGCGGCAGAGCAGGCGGTGCGGCTTGCCTATCATGTCGCAGGACTTGCGCCGCCGGTGCGCGTCGTCTGGTGCGACAGTCCGCTTGCGCTGGCCACGCTTGCCGGCCGGATGTCGCGCGACGCCGGCCGCAACGTCCGTTCCCGTCTCGTCGATCGTCTTCGCCGAATAGTCGCCTCGCTGGTTGAGGCGCGTGTCGATCGGAAGGTGCTTGCCACTGTTGAGAGCGCCGTCAATCCCGCCGATCCCCTTGTCGCCGCCGCGACCGATGCGGTGATGCGGAGCGTGCCGGAGCAGACTCTGACCGTGCTGGGTCATCTTCGCCGCTATGGCCTATCGTGGTCCGCTGTGTGCCAGGCGATGCTCGCCCCGCGGAGTTTTTCGTCCCTTGCCGGGGGGCCGCACGATTTGTCGTGGCTTGGCGTCTACGATTATCTCCGCGAGGTGGTTGGCCTGCGGGCCGAGACCGAGCCGCTGCGCGGCCTCATGCAGCTTGCGACCAGTGTCGGCTGGTTGCAGCCGCATGAGCACACCTGCTGGCTCGCGGAGCGGCCGAACCTGCTGTGCAGTGACGCGCGCGACCGCTTGCATCACGCCAGCGGTCCGGCGCTGCGCTATCCGGACGGCTGGTCGGTGTGGGCCTGGCGCGGGGTGGAGGTGCCGCGCTGGATCATCGAGCACAGCGAGCAAATCACGCTGGCCGCGATCGACGAGCAAGTGGATGTCCAGGTCCGCCGCTGCATGATCGAGATCATGACGCCGGAACGCTACGTCGCGCTCGGCGGCGCGACCCGCATCGCCGAGGACGAGACGGGAATTCTGTGGCGCCGAAACTGGCTCGCCGCGGACGCCTGGGCCGCGGTGGAGGTGGTCAACGCCACGCCCGAGCCGGACGGCACGCGCCGGCATTTCTTCCTCCAGGTGCCGGCCAATCTGCGCACCGCGCGCGAGGCGGTCGCCTGGACCTACGGGATGCGTGTGGAGGCGTATGCACACCTCGTGCAGAGAACTTGAAAGGCCAGGGCGTGTACTCATCAAGAGATTGGCCGACTGATGTCCGCTCACCCCCAACAGCGCGAAAAAGCGGACGTTGCCCGATGTCGCCGAAGGGTCAAGGATCGGGATAGGGGGACGTCTCGCGACGCCACCCCTCCCACACCACCGGGCATACGGGTCCGTACCACGGCGGTTCG
>NZ_JBANBK010000183.1:0-3589 GCF_053572325.1 Bradyrhizobium sp. UFLA05-112
TCGGGATTGTGAGCCACGGCTAAGTCGGGAATGCCCGCACTCTCCATGGGCTGCTCCCGAGGGGTGTGCGGGCTTTTTCTCCTAAGGAGGCAAGCCATGATTGAAATCTGTGAACTAACGGAAATGGACCTCGAGGTGGTGGCTGGCGGCGGCGGGTTGGTCAACGTACCGATCAGCATACAGAACTCCGTACAGAACACCATTCCCGTGCAGGTCGCTGCGGCTACCAGCCTCGGCGGCGACGCTAACGCTTTGAACGGGATCGGTAGTGCAGGAAACTTCGGTTTCCAAGGAATCCTCGGTTCCTAACTGTAAAATGCAATAAAGCCCCCCGCCATCGGGAATGCCCGCACGGGCTGCTCCCGGGGGTGGCGGGTTTTTTTGCACGCACTTCTGCCCGCACACCCACTGCCGGCGGTGCGACAGGTTACTGGATCAATCCCCCGTTAGCGCATCGAGAGCACGCGATCGAAGACCGAGGCAGAGCCGCCGACGGCCGCGGCAAGCCGCGCCTTGCACTATAGCTGAGAGCCGCGATATTTGACTGATGTTCCTGTCATTCCAATACGGCCTTCGACCGACGCGCGCACAACACCGCGCGCTCGACGCGATCCTTGAGGGGCAGCGGCTGCTCTACAACGCCGCGCTGCAGGACGGCCGGCGTCTCCAGTCGGTCGAGCCATTTTGCCATCGCTCACCTCAATGCAGCGTATACGGCAGCTTGATCGCGACATACGGCGCGGCCGCGAGGGCCGCGCGATGCCAAGCTAAAGCCTGTCCTCGAGGCGATGCGGGGCAAGCCATATCGCGAAATTGCTCTGACCAGCCGCAACATTCCGCCGCCGCGTGGCGGTGATGCCTGGAATGCGATGTCAGTCATGCGCGCGATGAAGCGTAAGCGTGTAGGCGCCCCCACGTAGCGGATGATGTTCGCTTGTCAGAGAATCTCCTGGTGATTTATTTGCCAGGAGCTCATGTGAGCGAACATACCTCTGACACCAGGAATTTCGAAGTTATCACGGCCACACCCGAGCGGCTTGCGGTCAGTCCGGGGCGAAGCTATCGCACCTGGTCGCGGGAGGCGAAGGAACGGATCGTCAAGGAAACGTTTTTGCCGGGGGCGAACGTGTCGGTGATCGCGCGGTCTCACGGGCTCGATCCACAGTTGTTTGCGTGGCGACGCAAGGTGCTGGCCTCGGGACTGATCGCACCGGTTTCTGGGGCGCGCGGCGAGGCGGTCAAGTTTGCGCGGTTTGATGCGGTGACAAGCGACATGGTGGAAATCGTGATCGGCGATGTTGTGGTCCGTGTCGGCGGCGATGTGGAGCCTGAGCTGCTTGCTGCCGTAATCCGGGCGGTTCGGCAAGCATGATCCCGGCGGGCGTTCAGGTTTACGTGGCCAGCACGCCGGTCGACTTCCGCAAGGGAGCGACCGGCTTGATGGCGCTGGTGCGAGATGGTGGGGCCGACCCATTCAGCGGCGCGCTGTACGTGTTCCGTTCGAAAAGAGCGGATCAAGGCGGTTTGGTGGGACGGCAGCGGGATCTGCCTGTTTGCCAAGACGCTTGAGGAAGCAAAGTTCTGCTGGCCGAGGATTGCGCCGACCCGGGTGCGGCTGAATCACGCGCAGTTGCTCGCGCTGATCGACGGGCTGGACTGGACCAAGGTGCGTCCGGTGGCGGTGAAGCGCCCGGAATCGGTGGGCTGACCAGTTGCGGCGAATTGAATCAGGGCGCTGAAAGGCTTGGAAGATTGGCGGCGACTCTGCTGGGATGGCGGCGATGACGACGCCCGTTGCAGAGCTTCCGACGACCCTTGCCGAAGCCCATGCGCTGATCCTCGCCTTGGCTGAAGAGCGGGCGGCGATCGAGGCCGAGAACAGCCGCATCGCCTCCGAGATTGCAGCACTGACTGCGGTCAACGCCGATCTTGCTGCGGTCAACCAGACGGCCGACGCGCGGATCGTGGAGCTGACGGCGATCGTGAAGATGTTGGAGCGCACGCTTTACGGTACGCGCTCGGAACGCTTGCGTGGCGACACGCCGAGCGATGAGCAGATCGCCTTCGTATTTGACGAGATCGCCACCGGGGTGGCGGCCATTGAAGCCGAACTGGCCAAGGCAGGCAAGCCGAAACGCGCGCCGCGGCCGCGCAAGGAGTTCGGCGCGCATATGGAGCGGGTGGAGATCATCGTCGAGCCCCCCTCTGATTGCCAAGGGTTGGAGAAGGTCCTGATCGGCGAGGATGTCTCGAGGCGCCTGGACGTGACGCCGGCGACGTTCCGCGTGATCGTGACGCGCCGCCCGAAATACGCATATCGCAACCGCGATGGCGTGGTTCAGGCGCCAGCGCCGCCGCATCTGATCGAGAGTGGTCTTCCGACCGAAGCGCTTCTCGCCCAGATCGCGGTGGTCAAATATGCCGACGGGCTGCCGCTGTACCGGCAGGAAGCGATTTACGCGCGTGACGGCGTCGATCTCGACCGGTCGTTGATGGCGCAATGGATGGGCAAGGTCGGCTTCGAATTGCGGCCGCTGGCCGACTATGTGCTGGAGAAGATCAAGCAGGGTGAACGGATCTTCGCCGACGAGACGACCCTGCCAACGCTCGCTCGCGGATCCGGTAAGACGCAAAAGGCCTGGCTGTGGGCCTATGCGCGCGACGATCGGCCATTTGGCGGCATCGGTCCACCGATGGTCGCTTATCGCTTTGAGGACTGTCGCAGCGGTGAATGCGTCGAGCGGCATCTGGCGGGCTTTGCCGGCATTCTGCAGGTCGACGGCTATGCCGCCTACAACAGGCTCGCCAAATCGGCGGGTGCCAATGATGGGGTGCGGCTTGCGGCCTGCTTTGCCCACGTCAGGAGGCGGTTCTACGAATTGCACGTCAACGAGAGCTCGCACCTGGCGACACAGACCGTCACGACAATGGCGCGGCTGTGGGAGATCGAGGCCGACATCCGCGGCCAGAATCCTAAGATGCGGGTGAAAGCGCGCCAGGAAAAGTCCGCCGCGATCGTCGCGGCGCTCTTCGATCTGTGGGACAAGGAGCTGCCGCGCCTGTCGGGCAAATCCAAACTCGCCGAGGCGATCCGCTATGCCACATCCAGGCGCACCGCCCTCGAGCGCTTTCTAAGCGACGGCCGTATCGAGATCGACTCCAACACCGTCGAGCAGGCAATCCGGCCGCAAACCATCACAAGAAAAAATGCGCTCTTTGCGCGCAGCCATGGCGGCGGCCGGACCTGGGCGACCATCGCCACGCTTCTGCAGACCGCGAAAATGAGCGATGTCGATCCGCATGCCTGGCTCACACAAACTCTCGAACGGATCGCGCGGGGCTGGCCGATCTCTCAGATCGATGCTCTCATGCCCTGGCACTTCAAAGCCTGAACGGCTCAGCTTGGCGCTTACGATGAGGCGGCTGCGCATCGCGGGCAAATGACTTGCACCATCTGCGATCCCAACTGGATGTTGATGTGCGCGTTGTGGCAGTCGCAGCGCGTCTGAGCGCACTCCATTCAGGAGAGGCTTAGGCGGCTTTCAATCGCCCGCCCGGCACAAAGGCGGTCCGGCTCAAAGAAACGCAC
>NZ_JBANBK010000184.1:0-3548 GCF_053572325.1 Bradyrhizobium sp. UFLA05-112
CTCAAGCTCGATGACCCCTCGTTCAACGCACCGATCTACGCGAACCTGTTCGAGGACGAAGCCAGCGAAGGCTACACGCTCCTCTGGTCGCGCCCGCGCAAGACCGGCGAGTAATCTACCTCCACCTACGCCCCGCCCGATCTCCTCGGGCGGGGCGACATTCTTTTGAGCCGACAGGCGGAAAAGTGAGATGGGAGAATTATGTTGCAGCGAATCGCGACACCGACTTCGCTATTTTGCCTCCGCGATGGGAGTCGAGTGTGTCTTCCGGGGGAGCATCTTAGCGTCCATGGTAACAACGAACTCGTCCTGTGGAAGGAAAAGTGGCCGCAGGAGCCGAAGTGCGCGCGACCTATTCCGGTCGGCCTGTTCTCCTGATTTTGGTCAGCTCGTTCGATAGGAACCACGCTGGGTAAGTTGATCCTTAAGCAGCTGCCGGCACCCTGAAGATCTTCAATGCGAAAATCAACGGGGCGAAGGCCAATAAGGCTCCAGTTGGCTCGTGCCATCGCTCCGCTCGACCATGCGCGGTCCTCGCCCTGACCAGGACCGATCGCTGGCGCGATGGAGATGCTGCCGCCACGGACGATGATCACTTCAAGGCTGCTGCGCGCCACGATGTGTCTTGAATATACCACGATACCCAAGATCAAAGCGCAAGCTCACTCACCGGCCACACCATCATATCGCCAGACGCTCGCCGCAGGCCTCGAGCCGCGAACCGCCTTCCTGGTGGCGCAGCTCGACGACATGGAGATCCATGCCCAGGTCGATGAGGCGGATATTGGACGCTTCGCCGACTTTATGCTGAGCTCTTGCCTCATAGATCGATCGGGTCGAGTCGTGGTTGGAGCCCTGGTTGGCTGAACTCATCAAAATAGATTCAACGAGGTACGCAGGCGTCCGTCAGGCAGCTAGAGCATGTTGTGTTTTACCAGAATCGGGATTCCCTTCGGCGAGGATTTCTGATTCAAACTCCATGCTGGGGAACGGAGGCCAGCATGGATGACGCGCCCCTATTCGGAAGACATTCGGGAACGCGCTCTTGCGCGGGCTGACGCGGGCGAGACCGTTCGTTCGATTGCAGAAGCGCTTCAGATCAGTCCTTCCTGTGTGACGAAGTGGAAGAATCTGCGGCGGGAGACCGGCGGCGTTTCTCCCGGCAAGATCGGCGGTCACAAGAAGCCGGTTCTGTCCGGCACCAATGCCGACTGGCTGCGCAAACGCATTCGCTCCGGCCCATTCACTTTGCGGAAGCTGACGCAGGAACTGGCTGCGCGCGGGATCAAGACCGACGTGCGGGCAGTGTGGACGTTCGTCCATGCCGAAGGGCTGAGCTTCAAAAAAAACGATCCTGCCGGCCGAACAAGATCGTCCCGATATCGCGCGTAAACGGACGCGCTGGAAGATCCATCAGGGCAGGATCGACGCTTCGCGCCTGGTCTTTATCGACGAGACCTGGATCAAAACCAACATGGCGCCGCTGCGAGGTTGGGGGCCGAGCGGACAACGTCTAAAGGCGTCTGCGCCTTTCGGCCACTGGAAGACCATGACCTTCATCGCGGCGCTGCGCCACGACCGGATCAGCGCCCCATGGGTCATCGACGGCCCCATCAACGGCGAGCTCTTCACCCTTTATATCGAACAGGTACTGGCGCCGACCCTTGCAAAAGGTGAGCTCGTCATCCTCGACAATCTCGGCAGTCACAAGGGCAAGGCGGCGCGCAACGCCATCCGCGCCACAGGAGCGCATGTGCTCTTCCTGCCGCCCTACAGCCCCGACCTCAACCCGATCGAACAGGTCTTCGCCAAGCTCAAACACCTGATGCGAGCCGCGCAGAAACGTGATGTCGAAGCGACTTGGCGCAAGGTCGGCGAACTCCTCGACCTCTTCTCCAAGGAGGAGTGCGCCAACTATCTCAAAAATTCAGGGTATGTTTCCGTATAAAAACATCGTGCTCTAGAGGCCGGCATCCCCACCTTCATCGACCTGCGCACAAAAATCCAAAACATTCAAATTGACCCTCGCGAAGCGACGGTAGCGAGAAAATATGGTCACCGAAAAGGGCGACGCTTCCCGACGATGACGGCGAGATCGTGCCGAAAGCCGAGCGCGACAACTAACTTCGCCATGACAAACATGGGTCCGACCAATAGATGGCTAGGATTGTCGACCATTGCCGGCCGCCGGCGCTCGAACACCGAGTGCCCAATGATCAGCGATGCAACGCCGAGCACAATCAGGGCGGCAGTAAGCGACCACATCCCGACGGTCGTCACATGGTTGAGGATCACGGCCGCAGCTCCAAGCAATGCGATCACAGCGCCAAGGATCGCGGCGCCAAGCTCGAAGTCGAGCACGAACCAAAGGATCAGCACAGGCGCGAGGGCGATGGCCGCCACGCTGATGTGGATCCCGAATAGTGTGATGACCCAACGGCTGAGCGGAAGACTGACAGCCAGAAACAAGAACAGGATGCCGAAGACGTGCATCGCGCAATTCCAGGGGGCGCGATGATACTCTACGTAATCCGCGAGCAGCCGATGGAAAGAGGAGTTCATGCCGCACTTGCCTTGCTGGCTGTGTCCGCGGCCACGGCACGATTCATCGTCTGCCAAACCCATCTGCTGGCCCACTGTCAAAAAACGTTTTCGGTGCTTACGCGCAGGAAAGCCTCGCGTCAAATCTACCAAAAACGTCATACTTGATAGATTCGTGTAACTTGTTCTTTCGATGACTTGAATATGTTCGATGACGAAAACGGCGAAGGCCACAGGCTCGTTTCGTCGTCGCCGGGCAAGACCGAGGAGCAAGCTTGGTGCGCGCGCTCGAGCCGCGCGGAAGCAACACTCTTTGAAGCCGACAGCATGGCACCGGCAACCTCGGCTTTCTCGTTCCGATCCGCGTGGCGGGACGGCCAGAGCTCGTCCGATTGGAACTTAACGAAGCCGCCTCATCTGATCGGACTGCCGGAAACGGACTTAGTCGTGCAGGGCCGTCGGCAAGTCGGCGGCTTGGTGAGAATAGAGGAGGGGTCGTCAAATTCGAAAGTAGCGGAGAGACCCACGTGCCGGCAGGCAGCCCAATTCAAGTTCTGGAATTGGCACCGCCGCGGGTGCGCCCAGACGGCGCGGCGAGAGCCGCCTTGTACGGCAGAGCGCCGGCAATCCGCGCCATAAGTTGCCGCAGCCACCGGTGGGCGGCAGAATGATGCGTCCGGGACGTCCAGGTCATGCCGATCTGAAACGGTTCGGGGAAGGGACACGACGTTGTTACGATGGATTTGGCGATGTTCGAAGCGATGCGGCTTGGCACCGTCGAGATTAGATCCGTGCCGGGGAGAATGTGGGTGAGATCTGAGATGCTCGGTACCGTGACTACCCGGTTGAGCGACAGACCGCGTTCATCGAGCTCTCTGAGGTAGCCTGAGCGCCAGGTGCCTCCATAGGTGACGACGGCATGGCTCGCCTTGACATAGTCGTCGACGCGCAGCCTCCTGCCGGCGAGCGGATGGCCGCGGTGCATGACGCACACGTAGTGGTCATCC
>NZ_JBANBK010000185.1:0-3433 GCF_053572325.1 Bradyrhizobium sp. UFLA05-112
TCCACAGGCCGAGACGCTGCCGCCCCCCGCCAAGCCCGAGAAACCGCAGCACCGGCGGAGGTGGCGGCGGTTCCTCACGCTTGGCGCGCTTCGAAGAGTAGCTCCGCCGGTGCTGCGGTTTCTCGGGCTTGGCGGGGGGCGGCAGCGTCTCGGCCTGTGGAGAGGCCTGCTGGGGCGATGCGTCCTGACCGCGCATCGACAGCCGCTGGCCGTCGAACACGGTGGTCTCGCAGGCTCGTTCGTTCTCGATGAGACCGGCGCAGATCTTGGCAGCGGCGGCCGCATTCACCAGCGGACCGGCACCGAGGTGGAGCTGCATGCCGGCACCGGTCTTGCTCTCCTTGATCATGATGATCGGCCGGAGGTTGGCGATCTCCGGGTTGGACTTGATCAGGCCCTGCCATAGCGCGCGCAGGCCGCCGATCGAGTTGGCGCTGCCGAGATCCACCGCGAAGCGGGTCTGCTGCACTGATATCGCCGGCGCTGGCGGCTCGCTCTCAGCGGCCTCGGGCTCAGCAGCGGCAGTTGTCGCCGCGACCTCGGTCGGCGATGCCGCGTCGTCCTTTGGCGTCTCGGCTTTTTCCGACTTCTCCGTCTTGTCGGCCTTGTCAGCCTTATCCGACTTGTCTGCCGTTTCCGGCTGGGCCAGCTTGGATGCGCTGGGATCGGGCGGCGCCATCACCGATTTGGACGCAATCAGCGGCATGGTTGGCAGCCCGGCAGGCGATGTTGAGAATTGCGGAACAAGCGATGCCGCAGCAGCGGTCTGGGGCGGCGGAGCGGCCTGCTGCTTGGCCTGATCCTTGCTCTGGTCCTTGTTCAGTTCCTTGGCGGGCTCTTTGGCGGCGTCCGCGCGCGCCTTGTCGCCCGCCGCAGGCGTCGAGGCGACCGGCGCGACGTTTGGCGCAGCGGGCGAAGGTGAGGGCATCGGTTGCGCGGTGGCCGCCGCCGTCTCCTGCGGCTTGGCTGCGGGCGTCTGCGGCGGCGCTGTATTCTGCTTTGCCACTGCGCCGGTGACGGAATCGAGCCCTTGCTCCAAGACCGTGACGCGCGAATAAAGCCGGTCGCGATCGGTGTTGAGCGTCTCGATCGCGGATGCCAGCCTGCGGGCTTCGCTCTGGCTCTCCCTCGTCAGCATCTGGAGCCGGTCGGTCTGGCGCGTGAGATCGGCGGCTGCGATCTGGTCGCGCCGCCAGCCGAGCTGCGCCTGATTGGCCATCACTGCGATCACCACGGCGCCGACGGCCCCGACGCCCCACGAGCCGAGCCGCCACATCATGCGGCGATCGAACTCGTTTTCCTCAGCCAGGAGCCCGGCGAGAAGACCGCCGGAATCCCTGGTCTCGAAGACGCCGGCCAGTGGGTCGGAATCCTTTGCCATGATCGTTAAGTGCCCAGCCCCGTCGAGCTTCCCCGAATCAATCAGGGAACATTAACAGGAAATGCGGGATGCACTTGAATTCCGGGCATTTGCGGGGGTAGCAAAACGCCTCTATGACGACGCGCAAGCACCTCGCGCCAATCGGAAGCGATTCGGCCGACACTGGAATCACTGGAAATATCGATGACCGCCCGCTCCAGCCTCACGATCGTACTCGCCGCCGGCGAAGGCACGCGCATGCGATCGAGCCTGCCAAAAGTGCTGCATCCGGTCGCGGGGCAGCCGCTGCTCGCCCACGTGCTGGCGGCCGCTCCGAATGGAACCGGCACGTCGCTTGCGGTGGTGATCGGGCCCGAGCATGCAGCGGTTGCGGATGAAGCGCGGCGTATCCGGCCCGACGCGCTCACCTTCGTGCAGCCCGAACGGCTTGGCACCGCGCATGCGGTGCTGGCGGCGCGCGAGGCGATTGCGCGCGGCGCAGATGATCTTCTGATCGCGTTCGGCGACACGCCGCTGATCTCGGCCGAAACGTTCGAGCGGCTGCGCGCGCCGCTCGCGAGCGGTGCGGCGCTTGCCGCGCTCGGCTTTCGTGCCGCCGATCCGACGGGCTACGGCCGGTTCATCGTCGAAGGCGATCGTCTGGTTGCGATCCGCGAGCACGCGGATGCGAGCGCTGAAGACCGCAAGATCACGCTGTGCAACGCCGGCGTGATGGCGCTGGACGGGCGCCGCGCGCTGGCGATCCTCGACAAGATCGGCAATGCGAATTCGAAGGGCGAATATTATCTGACGGACGCGGTCGGGATCGTCCGCGAACAGGGATGGGAGGCCGTCGTGATCGAGACCGGTGAGGACGAAGTGCGCGGCATTAACACCAAGGCGCAGCTGGCTGAAGCAGAAAGCGTAATGCAGGGGCGACTGCGCAACGCGGCGATGGAAGCCGGCGTCACGCTGATCGCGCCCGATACTGT
The DNA here is from genome assembly GCF_053572325.1 of Bradyrhizobium sp. UFLA05-112. Taxonomy (NCBI): domain Bacteria; kingdom Pseudomonadati; phylum Pseudomonadota; class Alphaproteobacteria; order Hyphomicrobiales; family Nitrobacteraceae; genus Bradyrhizobium; species Bradyrhizobium sp. UFLA05-112. Next base: position 2,353 of record NZ_JBANBK010000185.1, read on the forward strand.
CTACCTTGCCGCTGACACGACCTACGGCAAGGACGTCACGATCGAGCCCTTCGTGGTGATCGGTCCGGGCGTGTCGATCGCCGACGGTGCTGTCATCCATTCATTCTCGCACATCGTGCAGAGTTCGATTGGCAAGAACGCGTCCGTCGGTCCGTTCGCGCGTATGCGGCCGGGCAGCTCGCTTGGCGAAGGTGCCAAAATCGGCAACTTCGTGGAGACCAAGGCCGCGACGCTTGAGGCGGGCGCGAAAGCCAATCATCTCGCCTACATTGGTGATGCGATCGTCGGCGCCAAGTCCAATATCGGTGCAGGCACCATCACCTGCAACTACGACGGATTCGGCAAGCATAAAACGTTGATCGGAAAGGGCGCCTTCGTCGGCACCAACTCCTCGCTGGTCGCGCCCGTCAAAATCGGCAACGGCGCCTATATCGGCTCGGGCTCGGTGATAACGAAAGACGTTCCTGACGATGCGATGGCACTGGAACGCAATCAGCAGACCATCCGCGAAGGCGGCGCGGCGCGCTATCGCGAAATGAAGACGGGTGCAAAGAAGCCCAAAGATTGAGCTTCGTTATTCGTCCTCCGCGAATTCGGAGAAGATCGCGCGGGTCAGACGCCAGCCGCGCGGCTTGGCGCGCTTCACGGGCTCGCCGGCAGCGTGCTTGATGAAGACGGGTTTGCTTTCCTTGCCGCGTTGCGGCGGCGGCCAATGCGCCAGGTGCGTGCCAGTGGTTTCGCTGGCATGCACATACATCGATGACAGACCTTTGCGGTCGGACGAGCGCTTCATGGCCTTGATCTCCACGCGAGGAATCGTTGGCCAAATCTGTTGACAGCCGGTTAATGCGCGCGGTTAAAGGCGAACGAACCCAAGCCGCGGATCGCTGCATTAAGGCTGCGTGCATTTTGTGCTGTCGCAATCCGCAATAATTATTGAGTATCGGCCATCCCAGGAACTTCGTTAAACACTGCGGGTGTCCTTTTGATGATTTTTCGACGATTTGGGGGATATTGATCCGCATGTGCGGGATTGTCGGCATTCTCGGGCTCGAACCGGTTGCAGAGCAATTGGTGGATT
>NZ_JBANBK010000186.1:0-3200 GCF_053572325.1 Bradyrhizobium sp. UFLA05-112
AAAGGTGGACGTCTCTTGCTTCGGGTATCATCCCGATGTTGAATCATGACTCACTTCCTAGGGAAAGTGGGTACTAGGTGCCAACGCCGGATGCCAACTCCTCAAGCAAAGCGTTGCGACTTGAGTCCACTACCAGCCTTGGCAGTTGATGGAGAGATGCACACGTGGCAACCGTGATCGGCACACCGGCACGAAAGCCAAATTCAACACTGGCTCAGAAAAGAATGAAAGTTCCCGCTGAACAGATCGCCCTCATTGCGCTGATTCCATCGCGTCCTCTTTCCCGTTCCGCCCGGACATCCTGACGCGAACCCATCGCCGATCACCAAGGGGAACTGATGTCTAGGATTTTGGCTGTTGGGACGGCGTTACCGCCATTTCGCCTCTCGCAGAGCGAGGCCAAGAGACTAGCTGGCCGACACTTCCGATCTAAGACAGATACGCTGGGAAAATATCTCACAGTCTTCGATCATACGCTTGTCGATGAGCGGTTCGTGTGCGTCACGCCCGAATGGTTTCTGAGCGAGCATCGCATAGGTGAGACAAACGAAGCATATCTGGCGTGGGCCAAAGAGCTCGCATGTGAAGCGACCGCTCGCTGTCTCGAACGTGCAGACGTCAAGCCAGAAGAGGTCGATCGGATCGTATTCGTTTCTACGACAGGGATAGCAACCCCTAGCATCGACGTGGATCTGATCTCAAAATTGGGTTTGCGAAGAGATGTGAAACGGACGCCGGTCTTTGGCCTGGGATGTGCGGGTGGGGCATCGGGAATCGGTTTGGCAGGAGCAATTTGTCGGGCAACAAAGGAACGTATTCTAGTCGTTACGGTAGAGCTGACGTCGCTGACGTTTCAGCCGAATGATCTCACCCCTAAGAACGTCGTCGCTACGAGCCTTTTTGGTGATGGCGCTGCCACGCTTCTCATCGCCCCAGCTGAAAGCTGTGCAGGCAAATTGGAAATCGTCAAAAGCAGCAGTCTGCTTTACCCTGACTCGGGCAGTTCGGCGATTCTGGATTTGAGATCGTCGTCTCAGAGCGGATACCATCAATGGTGCGGGAACTGATGCCGCATGCGCTGGCATCGTTGCTAGCGGAGGATAAAATTCATCTTAGTCAGGTGAAGAGCTTGGTCTTCCATCGGGCGGAAGAAAAATATTGGAGGTTTTCGAGCAAGGCCTTGGGAGGCCATCTAAGGACTTCTTTTCCAGCTACGAAACTCTTCGACGTTATGGAAACATGTCCAGCGCAACTGTATTGTTCGTGCCAGACTACGTGCTTGAGCACGAGCCACAGGCTCCAGGATCGTACGGGATCTTGGCTGCGTTCGGACCGGGATTTTCGGCCGAAATGTCGCTACTGAGATGGATATAAGCGACGGTGTTATCGAGGCGAAATCGACACCTTGCCAATCAGGTCAGCGCTTTAAATGTAGAGCGCAAGCGCTGAAACAAGAGGTCAGCGCGTTATGCCTTGAGGCGGAAATCATTGCGTTCTGTGCCTCGTCCGGAACCGGGTGTTACCGGCGCACAGCGAGAGTAGGTTTCCCTTCATTATTCCAGCCAGCATGCAGTTTGTCCGCGCGATCCTCCTTTCATTCATGCTCCCTCACACGACCTGTGCGAAGCATGATGAATGACGGAGCGGGCAACACCACAAGTGAAGAGAGGCGTTTGTAGGCTAGTCTAGCTGGGCAAACTACAAGAACTCTCAGGTGACGGAAGTCGGCTACGCAGCTTATCTGGAACATCGATGGGAGCGGGACATGCTACACCGACCGCATGAACGACCCTTTGACGTGCGGGACCGGCGGATAATGGTTTCGTTGGGTCCGCTGACTCAACGTCGATATTGTGTCTATCGGTGCCCGTTTTGCTATGTCGAGGCCGGCTTCCTGAAGTACGCTGCCCTGAAGATCCCCGAGATCATCGAATGGATCAAGTCGGTTCGTGAGCCGTACGATATTATCTACATAAGCGGCGACACCGATTCGTTTTGCCCTCCGCGAGCGGAGATGGGACTAGCTTTGCTTCGAGCTCTTCTCCAATTCGGCGTCGATCTCCTCTTTACGACCCGGGCTCCCTTCAATGAGGACCATCTGCGCGAACTAAAAGACATAAGTGACCGCTGCAGATCGAAAGGCCGGCGAGTCTTCGGCTACGTGAGTGTTGCACAGCTTCATCATCCGCATCTTGAACCGCGTCCTATCCCATCTCCATATGAACGGATTGCGCAATTGGGCCGCTTCAAAGCCAACGGACTTATTAGCGTACTGGCTCTGCGCCCATTTCTTCCAAACGTACCGGTCGAGGAGTACCTCGAGATAGTCAAGCTCGTGCAAACACGTGCGGACATTGTTGTTGGAGAAGTCTGGTACGCGGACCAAGCCGGGAAGCTGGATAAACGCGTGTTCCGGGATGCGTCTCCAAACTATCCCTTCACACTGAAAAAGATGGACTTTGACGAAAACGAAAAGGTTTGGAAGGTGTTTGAAGCTAAAGACGTTGAAGCGAGCGTGTCACAATTGTGCGCCGACCTGAACCTTCCATTCTTCATGCGCAGTAGGCCGGCGATCGAATGGGCTCGCCGCAGCCTTACGAAATAGGTTTCCTAGTCGGGCAACTTGGTAGGTTATGGAAGACAGTTGCTTTATTTCTCGCTTGCCAGTTGTCGTGCAGGAAGAACACTGCTTCGCCCGCCTTCGAAACAGCGGCAAAGATAGCCCGCTTGTCGGCCTAGAGCGTATTCAGCCTATGCGCCTGTACCGCGCATGGCCGGCACACAGCTCGGCGCTCAAACCGTAACCGGCGGTCACCATTTGTGTCTTGTAGACAGCAATCCGCAAACGCGTAACTCCGACCTGAGAGCCGACGCGACAGTCTGGTCCGGCAGAAGGCTCGCTAACGGGCTCTCACTCATTACTGCCGAGATTGGCGCCAGGTAACGACCGGCGCTTTTGCTGAGTGCCAGCTAATCACGCGCTCGCTCAGCAGAAGGTGGTCAAGTTAAAGACATTCGCTTTGGAGTGCGGATCCGGCAGCTAGAGCACGATGGGGAAAAATGTGGAGCGGTTTTCCGAAAAGATCATGCTCAAACAGTAACCGAAAGCGCGAAGACGATTCCTCCTAATCTCATCGCGCTTTAGTCTTACTGTGTCATAAAATCATCCGCACGGTACGTCTTTGGATGAGAGCAGTACA
>NZ_JBANBK010000187.1:0-2975 GCF_053572325.1 Bradyrhizobium sp. UFLA05-112
CAGTGGTGGTGCCGGAGGAGCAGGAGCTGGCAGTGGTGGTGGCGGTGGTGCGGGAATAGGCGTCGGTGCGGGAGCCGGCGGTGGTGTGGGAGCCGGCGTCAGTGGTGTTGGCGGTGGCAGTTATGGTGGGGGAAATCCTTATCCCGGTGCATACGGTTGGTCTTACCCGAGCCGATTAGCCCCAAGGGGTCATAAGGCTTGGTTCGGTGGCGCTCATGGTGCGCCTTATGCCGGTGCATACCGCTGGTCTTACCCGAACCGATTAGGCCAAAGGAGTCGCAAGGCTTGGTTTGGCGGTGGCGGGTTTGGTTATGTTACGTCTGTCCCGTTCCGGCAACGCGCGGCCCAGGCTCGGTGGGATAGCCGCAAGTACGCAACGCTTGAGGGCGATTACCGCAGATTTCATAAAGCTCAGCGAACAAACGACTCGCTCAACGCGCGCGAAGTGATGCGGAAGGTGTTGCCTGATCAGGAACCCGCGCAGTCGTTCGTGGCGCGAACGTCATTGAACTCGCACCCCCGCGGAAATGATGATGCGACGGGCAGCGAGCCGCTGGTCAATCGCGCGCCGGATGACATCGAGCGTAACGCCGAACGAACGATCGGCGCGGCAGACGGATCCTGGCACGAGCCGCCAAATCCCTCGACGGATGTCGCACAGATCACCCCTCCCCCTGTCATCGAACACGAGGATGCGCCAACAACCGGGTCATTGGTAGATCGCGCACCGGATGACCTCGAGACTACAGCCCTGCTAACGATCGGCACGGCGGCCGGCTTCTGGCGCGAGCCGCTACATCCCTTGGCGGCATTGCTTGGCGTGATGCTGGTCGGGGCACTCGGCCTTATCGAATTTCTGCCGCGACGCCGCGGCGACTTCTCCTGGGAAGTCAAATTCGTAGATCTCAAGTCCAAAACCCCGGCCGAGCTTGTCTCGTTAGCGGAAGAAAACGGGGTCGAGAATGCCAGAACCATGCCCAAGCAGGAGCTGCTGTTGGCCATCCTCAACCAGCTTCGCATGCCGAACCAAGTCGTAGCCGAGCCCAGCGTCGCATCCGGACAGGCCCCCGCAACTGTTCTTTTGCTGGTCGCACTCGCGCTCACGGCCGGTTGGCTTTGCGTTCTCGGTGCAGGGACATATCAGTTAATAAGCTGGCTGTTCTCTTAGAAGAACGCTCGACCTGCTTCGCAAACTCGACAGCGGCGAAGACTACTAATGCCAGAAAGGAACTCGCGGCCGATCCAAGTCGCTACAGATCGACAATTTGCGAGATGCGCTTTTGAGTCCGGCGCGACGGCGGTGTCCGGCCGAATTCAAGTGGAACAAGCCGGCGACGTCTGCGAGGCGCCTCTCGCTGGCTGGAAAAAGAGAGTCGCGCTAAAAGCTCCAGTAAAGCAGCCGAGGTTCTCTTCAGGAGTCAGTCAGAATGCTGCCGGGGAAATCGAGAAGAATGCGGAACTGGATGATGCTGGCGCTGGAATCAAACCGCGTGATCGGGTTGCGTCTGGCGAAGCTGATGCGAGGCGGCAAGGGTGCTCAGCGTGAAGCCGAGCGCATGGTCAGTGAAAAAATACAGGCGGCCGCCAAAGCCGGCGCAAGCCTCATGGCTGGCGCCTCAAGCGATGAGATTGTGCGTCAATACCGAAAGCGGGTGGCGGCAAACGCCAAGCGGCTGGGCCGGCAGCAAAGACGACGCAAACAAAAATCCCCCTGATCCCGAGCCATTCGCAGGAACCGTAACGGTTGAAATAACCGGTGTGGCCTGAAGCGTCCGCCTTTGTGTTCCGATCTGCCGAGCCTTGTGAGGAGGCCGCTAATGCGCGTCGGACGGGCCGGAAGAACGCATCAGCGGGATGCGCTGCGAACCGCGTGCGGCTGCGCCGAGGCTCTCACTCGGGGTTGTCCAGCTTGTCGATCTCGGCCCTCGCCAGCGCCGTGGCTTTCTCGATCGCCTGCTCTCGCGTGAGGGTGTTGCCGCTCAACCGGCGTGAGACAAGGTTGTCCCAATAGAACCTGACCGATTTGCGTCCGTCCGCGAACCATACCTCAAGACTTCCGCAGTCGTCGTCTACGCCACGGTGAGGGATGATGCGGATGGGGTCGCCTTCGGCCATGGGTGAATTGCTACCATTCCGGCAGCATGGGGACAACGGCGGCGACTCCGACCGCGTGATTTCGGTTTCGACGATGCCAATATCGCGCGGGTGGCCCGACCAAGGCGACGCCATCGTCGCCGACCGTCACCAGCAAGGTCGAACTGCTTTAGTTGGGCGAGATTCTAGCAGCGCGACCGATCAATGGGCCGCAACTCGTGTAGATGATCTTGTTGGAGCGATCGAACCGAAAGTAAAAGCGGACCGGCTTGCCTTCATAGCTCTGGTAATCGATCTGAACCCCGTGGCCGGTTAGGACCACATCATCAAGGTTAAAGGAGCACCTGCTTTCGAGCTTCGGTGCCCAATAGGCCGCGATCGAATTTCGCCCCGTCAAGGTCACGCCCTCGCAGCCGCATTCCATGACCGCGCGCTCGTCATATAGATCGAGCAGCGCGTTCAGGTCTCCCCGTCGGCAGGCATCGAGCCAGTCGACGACGGCGGCAAGAGGATCGAATTCGTCTCGTGAAATCGACATGAGGTCCCATACAAAACTGTCGCCGCTCCCGATCGCGACGCAGACGCAGAAGTATCCGGATAGGGAAAACGGCCGGGAGAAACTGGGACTCCGGGCCGAGTGTTTGCTCAACTAAAGCCCCCTGGAGCGGCGAGGAGGCTACGCTTGCGAGGAAACACCACGGTCAACCGCAGAACGCGCGCCGCTGCAAATGTCTTTCTCGTAAGGCAGATTAACTCGGCGCAAGCTTCATCCGTCTTGCGGTCTCGCGCCGCTGTCGGGGCTAAGTGTCGCGCGCCATGGAAAACTGCCCCCTCGGCGTCACGAGGAATTGCCCCCTCCTTGGATAGCCGAGGAGAGAGCG
>NZ_JBANBK010000188.1:0-2957 GCF_053572325.1 Bradyrhizobium sp. UFLA05-112
GAACCTGTCACCTATATTCTGGCCATCGTCTACTTTCTGGTGGACGCGGCCTTCATGGCCGTGGCGCGGCCCATATCACGCTGGCTTGGGCGGCATCTGGAGTTCAAGCGGTTGCGGGCCTGGATCAGATCGCTGCCGCCTTATCCTTCGCTCGCGCTGTTTTCCGTGCCTGTGATCATGCTGGAGCCGATCAAGCCCATCGCCGCCTACCTCGCCGCGACGGGGCAGGTTGTCAGCGGCGCTGTGGCTTTCATCATCGGCGAGCTGCTCAAGCTCGTGCTGGTCGAGCGCCTGTTCCATCTCACGCGTGACAAGCTGATGAGGATTCCGACTTTTGCCTGGGCCTATGGAAAGTTCGCCAAGGTGAGGGCATGGCTGCAAGCAACCGAGGCTTGGCGGGCTGTCCGCGCCTTGAGCCGTTCAGCGCGCGACTATATCGCGCAAGCCAGAGCAAGGCTGGTCGGCGGTTTCAGCAAGCTGGCGACGTTTCGGGACTAGCCTTCGATAGAGCAATCTGCCCCTCAGGCGAGCTTGCGCGGAGCCGCGGTCGCCTTGTCACCGGTGTTCGGCGTGCCGGTCGGCTCAATCAACAGAAGATGAACCTCGTCGCGCGCCACGGGCCGATGTTCGACGCCCTTGGGGACGATGTAGAGCTGACCCGGCTCGAGTGTCACCGTGCGATCGCGCAATTCGATGTCGAGGCTGCCCTTCAGGACGAGAAAGAAATCATCGGTGTCATCGTGCTTGTGCCAGGTGAACTCTCCCTTCACCTTCACCACCATCACGTCGCAATCGTTGAAGGTAGCGACGGTGCGCGGCGACCAGAATTGGTGGAATGTCGCAAGCTTGTCGGCAAGTGATACCTTGTCGGTCATGAGTCCTCCGTGTCGCGTTGTGCAGCAGCGATTTGGGATCGAACTGCTGACGCGACAAGGGTCCATTCGTCGCGTGCTGCAAGGTTGCCGTAGTGTGGTTAGACGAAGCTACCGCTTTGGTTAGCGCACGGAGGAGAGGTGGGTAACGCCCTCTGCCAACCAACCCACCCCTGCATTAGCGGGCTGGATTGGAGTGGCCCCGTTCGGCAAGTTCGTTGACCTAGGTCAACATTCTCAGAGCCGAAATCATCCCAAGCTGCCCCACGGTCATCTTGCCAGCGGATCGGCATCACATTCGTCGAGCGAGCAACATGAGATTTCCGGCAGGGGTCGTCGCGGGAATGCTCTTACTCACTGGCACGGGGACGAGCCATGCCGTGGTTCGCATTACGAATGATCGAGGCGGACAGATTGGCTACTACATCGAAAGATACGAGAAATTGCGCGCCTCGCGTCAATCGGTCGTCATCGACGGCCTGTGCGCCTCCGCCTGCACGATCGTCCTTGCAACCATCGCTCCGGATAATATCTGCGTAACATCCAGAGCGAGACTTGCCTTTCATGCTGCATGGGACTTCGGCAGGAATGGGCGCACCTTTACAGATCGTGGAGCGACCCGGATGCTGTATTCGATGTATCCTTCGCCAATTCAACAGTGGCTCGATAGTCGCGGAGGTCTAACTCCCCGCACAGTTTTCCTCGAAGGCAAACAGCTGCATGGGATGTATAGGGGATGCGATCTCGATTCCCGGCCATCCGCCACACGTTGAGCGACGCGATTACTTCCCTGTTCCAGGGCCGATGGCACAAAGTACACTTGCCGCACGTGGGGGTTGTGTTTTGAAATGAGCACTCAATACCGGCAAGGTTGAGTGATGGTGGAGAAAACACAGGATTTGCCTCCCGAGATCGCGGAGTTGTTTGTGGCTGCGGAAAAGCTGCCGTTGGGCAAAAAACGCGACGACTTGCTTTGGAAAGCGCTGGAATTGGAAGCCAGATTGAATGTCGAGCGCTGGGTCAGTTCGCCCGGACTGCGGCCGCGGCGCGAAACGGCAGACGAGGGCTGATTGGCTGCGATTGCCATGTCCCTGCAGTTCCACCGTGCCGTCGAACACATGGAAATATGGAGCGCGAGCAGCGACGGCTTTTCGTTCGTGATCAGTTTCGAAAGTCCCACCGGGACCGGTTTTCACGGAAGCGCTGGCTATGTCGCGTCATGGCGGCCGGTTGACCAGAGCCGTGGCGCGATCAGGGTCTTCGGCTCGCCGTTCAAGACGTTCGATCAGGCGATGGCGGCCTGCGAGGCGATGCTGAAACACCTGACGAGCGAAAAATGAAAGCCTCTCGGGGCCGGCAGATGGCGTGAGGGGCGGCGGGCCATGTCGGCGCCGATTCTCGCCAAGCGGGCTTCACAACCAAGCGGGCTTCACAACAATGACGCATCGCTGCCGTATCCTGCGCAAGATCAAGTGCGGTCATAGTCAAGTCTAGGATCGTGGCGAGGGCTGGCGGACGTACCCAACCTCACACATCCGAAACGCCCCCGGAGAAGTTCCTCTCCGGGGGCTTTCTCCCAGGCGGTGTATTCGGCCGAACGCCGAGCAAGCAGGAAACTCCCTGCATGCGCTAAATGCGCGAAGCCGATCGAAGGCCGATATCGAAGTTTGTTGGTTCTCTTTCAGGAACAGAACCAAATGATGACCAGAGCCATCGGCAGGCCAACACCCAAGGCACCGAAAATCATCAGCGCAAAAGCCGAAAGCAGGTTGGCCTCGGGCTGCATCTCATGCCCGTGCATTTCGTTTCCTCCGTCGAGCCCCCGCCCAAAAGGATGAACGATCCCCACCAAGGGCAAGGCTGGACGTGCATGGTTAAGAAAAGATTAACGCGCTCCCACAATCCACAACGCCGCTCTGTGCGTCAGCGTCTAGGCGCCGAACAGACCGGCATATTCGAAAACACCCAGACCGGCAGTGAGCCCTTTGGCGCCACCGCCGACAAAACGGCATCTCACCAACAGACGTTTACTGGGACGACGCGCCATCCCCAGCCAGTCCAGACCCGACGCAATCTCGTACACCC
>NZ_JBANBK010000189.1:0-2802 GCF_053572325.1 Bradyrhizobium sp. UFLA05-112
GTATCGCTCCGGCGAAGGCCGCCTTGCGCGGTGTGATGGAGATTGAAGACATAGGCGTATGACTGACCATACGCCTATGCCGAAGGTCTCTCGGCTGGAAATTGTCTCGACGGGCGCTCGGCGCCATTGGACATTCGAGGAGAAGCAGCGGATCGTTGCCGAGAGCTACGGCGGGCCACGATTGGTGTCGGTAACGGCGCGGCGCAACGGCTTGTCTGCGAGCCAATTGTTCACGTGGCGCCGGTTGGCGCGCGAAGGCCGGCTGAGCGGGGATGCCGTGCCGGCGCTTGTTCCTGTGGAGATCACCCCTGCGCCGGCCCCGGCATCGCCGTGTGCGCCGAGGCCGTTGTCTTCGTCTCCTGCGCCGCGCACGAAGGCCGGAATCATCGAGATCGAGCTTGGCGGCTGTCGTGTTCGCGTTGACCGTGACGTGGATGTTGAGGCGCTGCAGCGGGTCCTTGAGCTTCTGAGGCGGCAATGATCCCAACCCCGAGCGGTGTCAGGGTCTGGATCGCGACCGGCCACACCGATATGCGCCGCGGCATGCAAAGCTTGGCGCTTACGATCCAGGAAAGCCTGAAGCGCGATCCCCATGCCGGCGATCTCTACATCTTCCGGGGCCGCCGCGGCGATCTGGTCAAGATTCTCTGGCATGACGGGATCGGGCTGTCGCTCTATGCCAAGCGCCTGGACCGCGGCAAGTTTATCTGGCCTTCGGCGTCTTCCGGCGCAATATCGATCTCAGCGGCACAGATGGCCTATATGCTCGAAGGGATCGACTGGCGGAATCCGCAAGTGACCTGGCGGCCGCGGAGTGCGGGCTGAGCGAAGACCGGCGGGGGCATTTTGGGGGAGTCCCAACGCATCAAATCTGTGATTCACTGCGTCACATGGATGCTGACCGCGACGCGATTCCGGATGACGTTGCCGCCCTGAAACAAGCTCTGGCCGTCGAGCGCGCGAAGGGTTTGGAGATCGCGGCTGAACTCGCGGTCGCCCGCGCGAAAGCGTCGGAAGACGAGGCGCTGATCGCCCAGCAAAAGCTGCAGATCGCCAAGCTGAAGCATCAGATCTACGGCCAGCGGTCGGAGCGCTCGTCGCGCCTGATCGAGCAGTTGGCGTTGACGTTCGAGGAATTGGCAGCCGACGCCACTGAAGACGAACTGGCGGCGGAAGAGGCCGTGGCCAAGACGACGACGGTGCGCGGATTTACGCGCAAGCGCGCCGAGCGCCAGACCTTCCCCGAGCATCTCCCACGAGAACGGGTGGTGATCGAGCCGCCGACGGCTTGCGAATGCTGCGGCGGCAACCGTCTGCGCAAGCTCGGCGAGGACGTGACGAGGACGCTGGAAGTGGTGCCGCGCCAGTGGAAGGTGATCGAGACGGTGCGGGAGAAGTTCTCCTGCCGCGACTGCGAGAAGATCAGCCAGGTCCCGGCACCATTCCATGCCGTCGCACGGGGATGGGCCGGCCCGAGCCTGCTGGCCATGATCATGTTCGAGAAGTTCGGCCAACATCAGCCTTTAAACCGCCAGGCTGAGCGCTACGCCCTGGAAGGCGTGCCGATCGCGCTGTCGACCATGGCGGACGCCGTGGGATCGGTCAGTGCGTCGCTGGAGCCCCTGCTGCGCCTGGTCGAAGCCCATGTCATGGCGGCCGAGCGCCTGCATGCCGATGATACGACCGTGCCAGTGCTGGCCAAGGGCAAGACCGATACGGCACGCTGCTGGATCTACGTCCGGGATGACCGGCCGTTTGGCGGCGCCGGGCCGCCGGCGGCAATGTTCTACTACTCCCGCGATCGCAGGGGCGAGCATCCCCAGGCGCATCTGGCGGGGTATGCCGGCATCCTGCAGGCCGACGCCTATGACGGGTACAACCAGCTCTATCTGGCGGGCCGCCAGCCCGGACCGATCCGGGAAGCGGCATGTTGGGTCCATGCGCGGCGCCCGTTCTTCGCCATGGCCGATATCGAAGAGAATGCGCGTCGCAAGGCCAGCGGAAAGAAGGAGATCCCGCTCTCACCGATCGCGGTCGAGGTCGTGCGGCGGATCGATGCACTGTTCGAGATCGAACGCTCCATCAATGGCAAGAGCCCCGAAGGGCGTCTGGAGGTGCGACAGACGCTGAGCCGGCCTCTGGTCGAGGACCTTCAGGTCTATATGCGGCAGCAGCTCGTCAAGCTGTCCCGTGGGCACGACCTGGCCAAGGCGTTCAACTACATCCTGAAGCGATGGGCGAGCTTCACGCTGTTCCTGAAGGACGGACGCGTCTGTCTCTCCAACAATGCGGCCGAGCGAGGATTAAGAGGTATAGCGCTCGGGCGAAAGGCCTGGCTGTTCTGCGGCTCTGACCGCGGTGGGCGGCGCGCGGCTTCCATGTATAGCTTGATCGTCACGGCCAAAATGAACGGCGTTGATCCGCAAGCCTGGCTCACGGACATCCTTGCCCGCATCGCCGCCCACCCAGTTCATCGGCTGGACGAGCTGCTGCCTTGGAATTGGACGCCGGGATCAGCAATCTCTGCTCGAGCAGCATGACCACGCACGTCAACAAGGTCCATCACGTCACCACTATTACCCAGGTGGCAATGGACCTCGGCGAAGATGAAGACTGGCTGCGCGACATCGCCATCGGGATGGAGATCGAGGACGGCGTGATCTGGGTCTATGGCGTCGGTGAAGACGGTGTTCAGGCGTTCACCGACTTCGGCATCGAAAACCTGATCGAGCTCATCAAGGTTTACAAAGAGAACCCTGAACTGCTCAGGCGGTGACCCTGCGGCCTACGCCGAATGGATAC
>NZ_JBANBK010000190.1:0-2750 GCF_053572325.1 Bradyrhizobium sp. UFLA05-112
CTGACCAGCCGCAACATTCCGCCGCCGCGTGGCGGTGATGCCTGGAATGCGATGTCAGTCATGCGCGCGATGAAGCGGCTGCGCATCGCGGGCAAATGACTCGCACCATCTGCGATCCCAACTGGATGTTGATGTGCGCGTTGTGGCAGTCGCAGCGTAAGCGCTAAGCCGATACCCTGGCTTCCGTCTTAGATTAGATGTGCGAAGAAGCCTCCGGCTTGAACGGAGGTTTGGGATGGAGTTGGACGGCAAAAAGGACGTCCATTTGGACGGCTCGTCGGTTGGGTCGGTCAGCCGGCTTGAAGTGCTTGAAGGACCGTCCGGGCTTCGTGTGCGTTCGGAGGCTGAGCGGGCTCGGATCGTCGCCGAAAGTCTGCTGCCCGGCGCTCAGGCGTCGGAAGTAGCGCGCAAGCACGGGGCGACGCGCTGGCAGATTTACGATGGGCGACGACGCTTTCGCCAGCGAGGCGAATTGCCGTCGTGCGGGGCATCGCAGCCGCCGTTCGCGCCGCTGGTTGTGGAGGGGCCGTTAGAGGAATGTCACGTTCCGGCGGCCAAGCTCGAAATTGCGATTGGCGACGTCGTCGTGCAGACAGACGCGGCGATAGATGGAGAGCAGCTGTCTCGGGTGATCCGCGCGGTGCGAGCGTCACGATGATTGTACCTGGCGCCGAGTTGAAGATTTATATCGCGACGCGTCCTGTCGACTTCCGCTGCGGCCACGATGGGCTTGCTGCCAAGGTGCAGGAGATGCTTGGTCTCGACCCATTGAGCGGTGCGGCCTACGTGTTCCGGTCGAAACGGGCGGACCGGATCATGATTCTGGTTTGGGATCGAACGGGCCTGGTGTTGGTGTACAAACGCCTTGAGGGCTGCAAGTTCGTATGGCCAAAGATTGCGGACGGTGTGATGCGGATATCGCCGGCGATGTTCGCGGCATTGTTCGAAGGCTTGGACTGGAGGTTGGTCCGCCCGGAGGAAGCGCGTCGCCCACAGATCGCTGGATAACTGCGGCCGAGTTGGGCATGGCGCCGGCGGCGCAGATGTGCTCGACATGGCGCATGAGCACCGCGACGCTTCGCGACGATAATGAACGCTTGAAGGCGCTTTTGGCGCAAACGCAGGCGGCGTTGAGCGAGCATCAAGCGGCGCTGGCAATGTCGGAAGAAGCGCGGCGCCGGTTGGAGGTCATTCTCGGCGAACTACGCCGGGAGAAGTTCGGAGCGAAGTCCGAGAAGCTGCGGCCAGATCAATATCATTTGCCGCTCGAAGACGTGGAGATCGCGCAAGGCGTCCTGGACGCGGCGCAGGAGAAGGCTGCGGCGGTCATCAGGGGCCGATCGCGCGCTGGATCGGATCAGGACCGTCATCGCAATCGGGGCTGCTTGCCTGCCCATTTGCCGCAGGTGGAGCGGATCATCGAGGCTGCGAGCACGCTGTGTCCGTGCGGTTGCGGCGCGATGACGAAGATCGGCGAGGACGTCAGCAAACGCCTTGACGTGATTCCGGCACAATGGCGCGTGCTGGTCACGCGCCGCCCGAAATACGTCTGCCGTCGCTGCTCGGGCGCTGTCGTGCAGGCACACGCGGCCGAGCATGTCGTGCCCGGCGGGCTGCCGACCGAAGCGGCCATTGCACACGTGATCGTCTCCAAGTTCGGCGACGATACGCCGTTACCGTCAGGCCGAAATCTATGCGCGACAGGGGATCCGGCTTGATCGGGCGACATTGGGCAATTGGTCAGGTCGCGCCTGCTTCCATCTGCAGCCCGTTGCCGACCACATGCGCCGCCATCTGGCAGCGGCGGATCGCCTGTTCATGGATGAAACCACGGCGCCGGTGCTCGATGCCGGGCGTGGTCAAACGAAGAGGGGCTACTTCTGGGCGATCGTCTCCGACGACCGCGGCCATAGCGGCCCAAGTCCGCCGATCGTGCTGTTCCGATATGCCCCCGGTCGCAGCGGTGCCTGCCTTCGCTGAGCAGTTCCTGGACGGCTTCAACGGACGCTTCCTGCAATGCGATGCCTATGACGGTTATGATCGGCTGATCGAAGTCGCCCGACGCAAGGGCCATGGACGCTCGTACATTGCTGGAGCCATTTGCGCCGGCGCTTCGTCAAATTGGCCCGTAACAGTAAATCGCCGATCGCCGAGGCCGCCGTCCGGCGGATCGCACAGCTCTACGCCATCGAAGCCACAGTCCGCGGTTCATCGCCGGACGTCCGGCTGGCTGCGCGCAAGGAACATTCGCTGCCGCTCGTCGAGGCGTTGAAGCCATGGTTCGAGAAACAACTGTCGATGATCTCGAGCGGCTCGACGCTCGCTGATGACATCCGCTACGCGCTCAATCATTGGCAGGGGCTGACGCGCTTCCTCGATGACGGGCGTCTCGAGCTCGACACCAATCCGGTTGAAAACGCGAAATCCGGCCGATCTGCTTGACCAGAAAAAACGCGCTCCTTCGCCGGTCACGAGGTCGGAGCCGAAAACTGGGCTTTGCTCGCATCCATCGTGGCGACCTGCAAGCTCAACGACGTCAACCCGGTCACCTACATCGCCGATACACTCGAGGCGATCATCCCCGGCCATCCTCAAAGCAAAATTGACGACCTCATGCCATGGCGGTTCCGCAAAACGTCAAGCCGGCATCAATAGGGTCGGCTAAGCGCTTACGTCGCAGCGCGTCTGAGCACACTCCATTCAGGAGAGGCTTAGGCGGCTTTCAATCGCCCGCCCGGCACAAAGGCGGT
>NZ_JBANBK010000191.1:0-2699 GCF_053572325.1 Bradyrhizobium sp. UFLA05-112
TCGAACAAGGAGATGATCTGAAATGATCTAACAACCACTCATCCTTGACCAAGCCCATACAAGTATTCCAGAGGCAGTGATGGGATACGGAGAAGCCGCGGCGTACCGGGTCGCCCGGTCGAGCCGGGCGACGACAGCGATTATGTGGTCAGCCGCTCGCCATCCTCACCGACGACCTGAAGCGGCACGACACTTCCCACCGCTGCCCCAGCGACCGCCACCGGCAGATAGTGCTCCGTGCGCCCCTGGCTGGCGCTCTCGATCAGCACCTCGCGGCTCGCGCCGACCTCGGCCTTTAGCCTGCGCCGCAACGCCGCTTCACCTGCCGCACGCAACCGTCTCGCGCGATCCTTGATCACCGCGCCTGCGACCTGCGGCATCCGCGCGGCCGGTGTGCCGGGGCGCGGCGAATAGGGAAAGACGTGCAGGAAGGTGAGACCGCATTCCTCGACGAGATCGCGCGAGCGCGCAAACATCTCTTCCGTCTCGGTCGGAAATCCCGCGATGATGTCAGCGCCGAGCGCGATGTCCGGTCGCAGGCGGCGCACCTGCTCGCAGAACGCAATAGCGTCCGGGCGCGAATGCCGCCGCTTCATCCGCTTCAAGATCATGTCGTCGCCGGATTGCAGCGACAGATGCAGATGCGGCATCAGCCGCGCATCGTCGGCGATGGCATCGAGCAGATCGCCATCTGCCTCGATCGAATCGATCGATGAGATGCGCAGGCGCTTCAGCTCCGGCACATGCCGCAAGATCTGCTTCGTCAGCATTCCGAGTTTTGGCGCGCCCGGCAGGTCGGCGCCGTAGCTCGTGAGATCGACGCCGGTCAGCACGATCTCGGCATGGCCGCGCTCCGTCAGCCCGCGCACCTGCTCGACCACCGCGCCCATTGGCACGGAACGCGAATTGCCGCGACCGAACGGGATGATACAGAAGGTGCAGCGATGGTCGCAGCCGTTCTGCACCTGCACGAATACGCGCGGCAGGCCGCTCGCAAAGCCGTCGATCAGATGCGGCGCCATCGCCTTCACCGCCATGATGTCGCTGACCGCGATCTTGTCGCCGTTGCCGATATCGAACGCGGCACGCGCCTCACGCCAGGCTTTGGGGTGCATCTTGTCGTCATTGCCGACGACGCGATCGACCTCGGCCATATCAGCGAACATGTCGCTTTGTGTCTGCGCCGCACAGCCGGTGACGACAATGCGTGCGCCGGGGCGCTCGCGCTTCAATTTACGGATCGACTGCCGGGCCTGCGCCACTGCCTCGTTGGTGACCGCGCAGCTATTGATGACGATGGTGTCGGAAAGCCCTGCGCCTTCCGCCTCGCGGCGGATCACCTCGGCCTCGAAGGCGTTGAGACGGCAGCCGAAGGTTACGACCTCGACGCCCATCAGGCGACCGAGGCGAACAGCGCCGGATCGAAATTGCCCTCATATTCGAAGGTCGCGGTGCCCGTCATCAGCACGTGATCGTCGCCCTCGCGCCATTCGATGCCGAGCTTGCCGCCGGGCAGCGTGATCTCGACGCTGCGGTTGGTGCGCTTCAGCCGCGCCGCTGCGACCGCCGTCGCGCAGGCCGCCGAGCCGCAGGCCTTCGTAAGCCCTGCGCCGCGCTCCCAGGTGCGGATCGTGATGTGGTCGCGATCGACGATGTGGGCGAGCGTGATGTTGGCGCGCTCGGGGAAGATCGGATGGTTTTCCAGCAGCGGTCCAAAGCGCCCGAGGTCATAGGCGTTGACGTCGTCGACCCAGAAGATCGCGTGCGGATTGCCCATGCTCACGGCCGACGGCGAATGCAGGATCGGCTTGTCGATCGGCCCGATCTGCAACTCGATGTAACGGGTGTCGCGAAACTCCTCCGCCAGCGGAATGTCCTGCCAGCCGAACTTCGGCGCACCCATGTCGACGGTATAGAGATCGGGTGCGGGGCCCTGCCAGCAATTGAGAAGGCCCGCGGCGGTTTCGAACGTCGCCGTGGTCTGCCTGGTCGTCTCGAAGATCCTACGCACCACGCAGCGCATGCCGTTACCGCAGGCGCCGGCCTCCGAGCCGTCATTGTTGTAGATGCGGATGAAGGCTTCGGTGCCATCGAGCCGCGGCTTCTGCAGCACCATGAGCTGGTCGTAGGGCACACCCTTCACGGAGGCGACCGCGCGCGCGTCGTCCGGCGTGACCGGGGCAGCCGAATCCCGCATGTCGACAACGACGATCTCGTTGCCGATGCCGTTCATCTTGGCAAATGCGTGGTTGGCGAGGGCGCTCATGAAATGTCCTGAATTTCGCCTGTCTTATATGGCGATCATGGGACGGTTGGCCAGTCATTTGCCGCGTGTGCCCTATGACGCATCTGTCATGGGACGAATTTGGGCCATGCGTGTTAGATAGGCGCGTTCGCGCGAACCGGGACGCGCACGTGGTGCAAGAAATGCGGGCAGGGCCTTACTTGCCTTGGGGAGACACGCAATGACGAGCTTTTTCCGTCCTTTTCTGGCCGCGGTGATCCCCGCAGCGGCCGTTACCCTCTGCCTCTCCGGCGCGTTCGCCCAATCGCCGACCCCGGCACCGGCAGCCTCCGCAAGCCCCTCACCGGCAACCTCGCCCTCGCCGGCCGCCAGCGCATCGCCCTCACCCGCGACGTCCCCATCGCCGGCTCCGGCGGCCAGCGCCTCCCCCTGTGTCTTATACACAGCTGACGCT
>NZ_JBANBK010000192.1:0-2517 GCF_053572325.1 Bradyrhizobium sp. UFLA05-112
CCGTCGATCCCGATAACCGGCTGGTCGCCAGTGAGTTGGAGCGCCGTTGGAACGAGAAGTTGGTTCAACTGCGCGACCTGGAGGTCCAGCTCGAGACCCTCAAACAGAGGCAGCACACCCCAGCGCTTTCCGCCACGGATCACGCGAGGCTGATGACGCTCGGCAAGGATTTGACCAAGGCGTGGAATAGTCCCGGAGCATCCGTCGAGACACGCAAGAAGATCGTCAGGCTGCTTATCAAAGAGATCATCGTCGATGTCGTGGGCGATACATTGGCGCTCGTCATTCACTGGCAGGGCGGCGACCACACCCAGTTGACGGTCAAAAAGAACAAGATCGGACAAACCCGCTGGACGGTCGAAGCCGATGTCCTCGATCTCGTTCGCGTATTGGCGAGGCAATTATCGGACACGGCAATCGCTGCGATCCTCAATCGGTCCGGCAAGCTAACTGCACATGGTGCGAGTTGGACGCGATCCCACGTCTGCAGTCTCCGCAACACCAACGGCATTCCTGTCTACCGCGAAGGTGAACGAGCCGAGCGCGCCGAAGCTACGTTGGATGAAGCCGCCGACATTCTGAAGGTGAGCCGCACGACGGCCTATCGGATGGTCAGCAGTGGGACCCTTCCGGCCCGGCAGCTGTGCGGCGGAGCGCCCTGGATTATCCAGCTTGCCGACCTGCAGCGAGACGCTGTGTGCCGCGAAGCCGATGCCAGACGATCACGTCGCCCGATATCTCGAGATCCGCAGCAAAATCTCCTTCCTTTATAAGGGCATCACCAGATGAGCAGTATGAAGCGCCAACGTCATGCCCCGCGAACAGCGCATTTTTACGGTTAAGGATAAGAGGACGGATGCTTCGCTCGACAATATTTGTGTCCAGCTCGATGCGGCCGTCGTCGAGGAAGCGCGTCAGACCATCCCAATGATTCAAGGCGTAACGGATGTGCTCGGCGATTGTCGCTTTGCCCGAGACGCGGGTGAGCTGCTGCTCGAACCAGATCTTGAGCGCCGCTACCTGCGGCTTGCTGCGCTCCTGGCGGGCGGCACGGCGCTCATCGGCGCTGCGGCCCTTGATCGACTTCTCGATCGCATAGAGAGCGGCGATACGCTCGAGAGCTTCACTCGCGATTGGGGCAGGACCGTCCTGGACAAGGTCGAAGAAGCGCCGCCGCAGATGAGCCCAGCAGAAAGCGAGCGTGATCGCCGCGTCAGGCGCGGTGTCGGCAACGGTTTTGTAGACGGTGTAGCCGTCGCATTGCACGACGCCACGATAACCGTCGAGCAGCTTGAGCGCGTGGACGGCGCCGCGACCAGACGCATAAGTGTAGGCCACTGCGGGCGGGTCGACCCCGCCCCACGGCCGATCGTCGCGCGCGATCGCCCAGAAGAAGCCCTTCTTGGTGCGGCCGCGGCCGGGGTCGAGCACCGGCGCTGTGGTCTCGTCGACCGCGATCTTGCCCGCGGTCAGAATGCTCTCGCGCAGCCTGAGCCAGAGCGGACGAAGCTCCGCGGCTGCATAGCCGACCCAGAACGCCAGAACCGAGCGCTTGATGTCGATACCCTGCGTCAGCAGCATCTGGGCCTGCCGATACAGCGGCAGGTGCCAGGCATATTTGGCGACCAGCACATGGGCAACCATCGCCTCGGTCGGCAAGCCGCCCTTGATCAGCCGCTCTGGTGCCGGCGCCTGAACCACGCCATCCGTGCAGGCCCGGCAGGCATATTTGGGGCGATGAGTGACGATCACGCGGAACTGCGCCGGGACGACGTCGAGCCGCCGTGAGGTCTCCTCACCGATTACATGCAGAGGCGCGCGGCAGCACGGACAGCAGGTCACCTCCGGGACAATCGTGACGTCGATATGCGGCAGATGGGCCGGAAGCGAACCACGGCTGGCGCGACGCTTGTCGGCACGCTGGTGTGCGCCTGCCGTGTCCTTCCTGTCCTGGGCCGCCTCGTCGCTAGCAATGGCCTGCTCGATGTCCTCGATCGCCAGCTGCAATTGCTCAGGATCGAGCTTCTCCGAGCGCCGACCGAACTGCGCGCGTTGCAGCTGGCACAAGAGATGCTGAAGGCGATCCATTTGCGACATCGCATGGTCGCGCTCGGCGATCGCAGCGTCGCACTTTGCGATCGCCGCGTCGCGCTCCGCGCGTGCCGCGGCAACCAGCGCCTGCAGCACCTCGATGTCGGTCGGAAGCTGATCCGTGGTCTCGCTCACTCCCGGTACTCAAGCTGATTCGCGGGCCGTTGTGGAATATTGTGGCCGACGTGATTCAATTGGCCACAGGGTTCACGACGTTGCAGTCGGCGAAGCACTGTCGCGGGCATGCAGGCGCGACCAGTCAAGGCCGTCCATTAGCGCGGCGAGCTGTGATGCGGACAAACGCATCACGCCATCGCTGATCGGCGGCCAGCGGAACGCGCTATGCTCCAGTCGCTTCCACAGCAGTACGAGCCCGGACCCGTCCCAGGCCAAAATCTTCAAACGGTCCGCCCGCTTTGAACGAAA
>NZ_JBANBK010000193.1:0-2433 GCF_053572325.1 Bradyrhizobium sp. UFLA05-112
TGTAGCGCGGCGATCTGGGAGAGAGGTGCGCGACAATCTGGATGAGAATCTGGTGTCGCGGCGGATGTGATGATCGCGGGTTTGATTGACGCGCGCAAGTGCTTTGTCAGGTTGATTGTCGCGGCGCGTCAATCAGGGGCGATATTGGCGGGTGTGGCGTATGACGCTGGGCGTCCAGGTCCCTTTTTGCGCTCAGCGGCCTCGCGGCGTCGGTAGCTTTCGACATTCATCTCGAAGATGGTGGCGTGATGAACGAGCCGGTCGACCGCGGCGAGCGTCATAGCGGGGTCCGGGAAGATCTTCCCCCACTCGCCAAAGGGTTGGTTGGCTGTGATCAGCATGGAGCGCCGTTCGTAACGGGCGCTGATCAGCTCGAAGAGCACACTGGTCTCGGCCTGGTCCTTGGTGACGTATGCGAGATCATCGAGGATGAGCAGGTCGAACTTGTCGAGCTTGGCCAGCACGCTCTCGAGGACGAGGTCGCGGCGGGCCTGCTGCAGCTTCTGGACGAGATCTGTGGTGCGGGTGAACAGCACCCTGTAGCCGTTCTCGATGAGGGCGAGACCGATCGCCGAGGCGAGATGGCTCTTGCCGGTGCCGGGCGGGCCGAACAGGAGCAGGTTTGCGCCTTTCTCCAACCAGGTGTCGCCGGCGACGATGGCCATGACCTGAGCTTTGGAGACCATCGGCACGGCGTCGAACTCGAAGCTGTCGAGGGTCTTTCCGGGCAGAAGGCGGCCCTCTGTGAGGTGCCGCTCGATGCGGCGGCGATCGCGCTCGGCCAGTTCGTGCTCGGCGAGCACAGTGAGGAAGCGCGCGGCGGGCCAGCCCTCCTTGTCGGCCTGCTCGGCGAACTGTGGCCAGATCACCTTGCTGGCGGGCAGTCGCAGCTCGTTAAGGAGCAGGCTGAGCTTGGCGGGGTCAATCGAGGCGCTCTTCATGCTGCGTCTCCCAGGCTGGCGCCGATGAGCGCTTCGTAGGCCTGAAGCGGCGCCAGGCGGACGACTACGTTGGGTAGGCGCGAGGGATCGGGCGCGAAGCGGGCACGCAGCGCGGCCATGTCGGGGAGCCGGTGATTGTCGAGGCAGATGGACAGCTCCTCGGCCAGTTCGCTCTCGCAGCCGCGCTCGTGGGCGAGGCCAAGAAGCTCGACCATGATGCGGCAGGCCTGGCGCTCGGGCAGACGCTCGACGAGGAGATCGAAAGTCCGCCGGTAGGCCTCGCGCGGGAAGAGCCGATCGCGATAGACCAGATTGAGCAATGCCATCGGCTTCCTTCTGAGCGAATGGATGACGTGCCGGTAGTTGACGACCTGGTCATGCTTGCCGGACGGGGAAGCACGCCCGCGCGGCAGCGTCATGAGATGCGTGCCGCCGATGAAGACATCGAGCCGATCGTCGTAGAGGCGCACGCGCAAGCGATGGCCGATCAGGCGCGAGGGCACTGTATAGAAGACCTTGCGCAGCGTGAAGCCGCCTGAGGAAGTGACGCGCACGCTGAGTTCCTCATAGTCGGTGGTGCGCCGCTCAGGTAGCTCCCGAAGCTGGGCGCGCTCGGCATCGATGCGCTTGGCGTTGCGGGCATTGCGGCGGCCGACGATCTCGTCGACGAAGCGGCGATAGGAGGCGAGATCATCGAAGTCGACGGTGCCACGCAGCAACAGTGCATCCTCGATCGCCCGCTTGAGATGGCCGTGCGGCCCCTCGATCGAGCCGTTCTCGTGGGCGATGCCGGCATTGTTGCGTGACGGCGTCATGCCGTAATGGCTGCACAGCTCGTTATAGCGGCGGGTCAGGTCCTCGCGCGCGTCCTTGTCCAGGTTGCGGAAGGCGGCGGACAGGCTGTCCGAGCGGTGCTCGCGCGGCACCCCACCGAGGGACCAGAGTGCGTTCTGTAGGCCTTCCGCCAGCGCCACGAAGCTCTCGCCGCCGAGCACGACATGGGCGTGCTCGAAGCCGGAATAGGCGAGCCGGAAATGATAGAGTCGGTGGTCGAGCGGCTGACCGGCGATGGTGATGCCGAACGAGGCCACCTCGGTGAAGTCCGACAGACCGAGCCTGCCGGGTTCGTGCGCCTGGCGGAAGATGACCTCCTGCTCCTCACCGTGGATGGCACGCCAGCCTCGGATGCGCCGCTCCAGCGTCCGGCGCACGCCCTCGCCCAACTCGGGATGGCGCCGCATCATCTCCTCGAAAATGGCCACGGGCCGGATGCCGGGCGCTGCCCGCAGCAGCGGCACGACTTCAGCGTCGAAAATGTCGGCGATTGGATCGGGACGCCGTCGTGCGCGCGGCTCCTTCTTCTGCGAAGGTAGTACTGGATCCTTCTCGATGCGGTAGGCCGTTGCCACGCTGATCGACGCCTTCGCCGCGGCGACAGGCGTCGGATGGGTCTTCCTGAGCTTCATGTAGAGCCTCAATTGATGGTCGGTTA
>NZ_JBANBK010000194.1:0-1815 GCF_053572325.1 Bradyrhizobium sp. UFLA05-112
CCACCGACCTGATTCGGTGACGCTGCCCCAGTCATCGGCGCGGAATCCTCCGGTAACATTCTCGATGAGGCAATGCGGGGGTCAATTTTGGACGCCGATCCCCCGGCTTAGGGGGTCAATATTGCAGGCCGAATGACACCTCAAAGTTGGTCTTTGGTGCTTCCTGCGGCTGACGATCAACTCGTGGTGGCGCCTGTGGAGTCGAGTCCCAAAGCTGCGGCGGTACTGCAGCTTGCGTAGGCATTTTGCTTGGGACACTCAAAGTTGGCGGACTACTGCCCGATGATTTCGAAATATTCGGAACCGCTGAGGGCACGCTAGTCGCAGATCGGGAAGATGGGGGAGTTGGCGGCACAGAGGCGGCAGTTGGGCCACTGGTATTCACACCTGCAACGATGAATGCGGCGAAGCAAATTACACCAAAGACCCAACGTCGAGCGGAAACATCACCAAATACTCGTACCTTCTCGTCTGCTTCGGCTTGCTTGAATTCGACCCATACTGCTCGAGCTCGATTGGTAAGATCGTTGCGAGAACGCCCAATCTCGGCTGCTGCTGTCCTGATAGCGATTAGATCAGCCTTTAACGCGGCTTCTAGATTAATGCGCCTTTGGGCGACGTCCGACTTTACCTGAGCAATGTCGCTCGGGTTGATAGGCTGGCTCGGATTAAATACGAAACGCCGCTCAAGATCCGATCGCCATGACAACAGAAGGCTAGCAGTTGCTGGACCGAACCCTGGAATACTCTCGATCCGCTGCCGGGAGATATCCGCAGCAGTATCGATCCCGTGAGAGCGTAACGTCGACTTCCTTGCACTACCTACGCTCTTAATTTTTGCGTTCACAAGACTATAGCGTTCGAGAAAGTACCGAAGCTGTATCTCGCGCTGTCTACGGGACAACTCCGAAAGGCGTCGCGCTTCTTCGTTCGGAAGCTCGTTGTATTCGCGAATCTTTAGCTCGGACTGGCGTCTTGCTTCGTTGAAGCGCGACGCATCTCCCTCGGTCCTGTAACGTTGATCTATCTGATCCCACGCTTGCTTGAGCTGATGCGAGCGCGGCCCCTTGGCGTGCAACTGCTTGGGGTTTCTAAGTGCGAAATATCCCGACGCCGCGAGAGCCCCTAGGCTTATCAAGGGAGGAAGATATCCCAGTCTCAAGAGCACGGCCGAGACAGCGCCGCCAATTGTTGCGAGGACGAATTGTCCCGAAGAGCTATCGAGCACGCCCCTATTTTGGACGCTAGGCGTACTCTGAACGGCCGGCATCGCTGAATGCAGTGACGGCGCCGTTCCCGGATCGGTCACGCCACGGATCGCAGCGATGAGCTGACCGAGATCAAGCGGTGTGGCCGTATTGATGTTGAGCGGGGACGGAAATGCGATAAAGCCAGGGATGGCTTTCTCGAGTGCGCACCATGGGCAATTTGGTGCAGACGAGAAATGGAAGTGGGCCGCCGACACACTGCATTTGATCAGCTGAGTCTCAGCTCGCTGCAAGAGGGATATCCAGTCGCCCGCCTTTGGCCTGGCACCGTTTGTCCCGCTTGGACCAAAGCATGCTTCAAAAGCGACCGCGAGCTCTTGTGGAATATAAGAAAGCGTCGGCGCGAACGGCGGAGGCTCGGTTTGAGTGCGAGACCTGTCCGACGAGTACGCAAATCGGCACTCAGCTATCGCTCGCTCTTCGGGCATGTCGCCGCGACCAAGATATCGACCGGCAAATGGATGGCGTCCTAGTCTTACTGTGTCATAAAATCATCCGCACGGTACGTCTTTGGATGAGAGCAGTACAGCACGGACATCGTCGCAGG
>NZ_JBANBK010000195.1:0-1742 GCF_053572325.1 Bradyrhizobium sp. UFLA05-112
TCGATGAGGCAATGCGGGGGTCAATTTTGGACGCCGATCCCCCGGCTTAGGGGGTCAATATTGCAGGCCGAATGACATTCGTCCGCCATTTGCGCTAGGGAGCCTGTCCGGCCTCCGCTTCCGACCGCATGTTGAACGTCCGCAACTGCCTCATCTCCGAAGTCGGGCACCGTCCACTCTTTTGTTTTGCCGTTGGAGGAGAAGCGGACATAGTTCGGGCCATCGCCTGGTGAATACGAGCCGCAGCCTGGATTGCTTCGTCGCAAGCGCTCCTCGCAATGACGGGGCGAGAGCCGGGTCAAAGAAAAACGGCGGGCTGTCGGCCCGCCGTTTTCGTTCTGATTGAAACTCGAATCAATTGTCCAAGAAGCTCCGCAGCTTCCTGCTCCTTGACGGGTGCTTCAACTTCCGCAGCGCCTTCGCTTCGATCTGACGAATACGTTCGCGCGTCACGCTGAACTGCTGGCCGACTTCTTCCAGCGTGTGGTCGGTGTTCATGCCGATGCCGAAGCGCATGCGCAGCACGCGCTCTTCGCGCGGCGTGAGCGAGGCGAGCACGCGCGTGGTGGTCTCGCGCAGATTCGACTGGATCGCGGCGTCGATGGGCAGGATCGCGTTCTTGTCCTCGATGAAATCGCCGAGATGTGAATCCTCTTCGTCGCCGACGGGTGTTTCGAGCGACAAGGGCTCCTTCGCGATCTTGAGGACCTTGCGCACCTTCTCCAAGGGCATGCCGAGCTTCTCGGCGAGCTCTTCCGGGGTCGGCTCGCGGCCGATCTCGTTGAGCATCTGGCGCGAGGTGCGCACGATCTTGTTGATCGTCTCGATCATGTGCACGGGGATGCGGATGGTGCGCGCCTGGTCGGCGATCGAGCGGGTGATCGCCTGCCGGATCCACCACGTCGCGTAGGTCGAGAACTTGTAGCCGCGGCGATACTCGAACTTGTCGACCGCCTTCATCAGGCCGATGTTGCCTTCCTGGATCAGGTCGAGGAACTGCAGGCCACGGTTGGTGTACTTCTTCGCGATCGAGATCACGAGGCGAAGGTTGGCTTCCACCATCTCCTTCTTGGCCTGGCGGGCTTCGCGCTCGCCCTTCTGCACGGAGTGCACGATCTTGCGGAATTCGCCGATCTCGAGACCCGTGAGCGCCGCGAGCTGATGTACCTCGTGGCGGAGGTCCTTGATGCGGTCCTTCTCGTGATGGACGAAATTCTTCCAGCCCTTGGCCGAAAGCTTTGACACCCGGTTGAGCCAGCGCGGATCGAGCTCGGAGCCGGTGTAGTTGCGCAGGAAGTCGTCACGCGCGACGCCATGGCTGTCGGCAAGACGCATCAGGCGGCCCTCGTGCGAGACGAGGCGCTTGTTGATGTCGTAGAGCTGCTCGACGAGTGAATCGATGCGGGCCTGGTTGAGGCGCAGCGACTTCACCTCGACGATGATCTCGTCCTTCAGCTTCCGGTACTTGCGCTCCTGGTGCGGCGAGAGCGACGGGCCGTGCGTCGTGCTCTCGAGCTGGTTCTGGATGTCCTGCTCCTGGAGCTTGCGCAGCTTCTTGTAGTTGTCGGCGATCTTGTCGAAGATCTCGACGACCTTCGGCTTGAGCTCGGCTTCGATCGCCGCGAGCGACATCTGGTTCTCGAACTCGTCGTCCTCGTCCATGTCGGCTTCGGCGGCGGCTTCCGCCGGATCCTTCTCGGCCTCAGTGCCATTGCCGACACCGGGCGCGGGACGGAACGGGG
>NZ_JBANBK010000196.1:0-1757 GCF_053572325.1 Bradyrhizobium sp. UFLA05-112
CGTATTGCCTCAGGAAGGAATGTTACCCGGGATGAAGGTCTGCGAGCTCCGCAGACCGATCTCGAAGCTGCGGCGAACTCGGTGGAGGGGCTGTGGACGGGGCGGAGTGATCATTACACGCAGCGCCGTCCACAGCCCCGGCCCGTATTTCCTCCAGCGGCATGGATACGATGATCGTTTCCGCCACCTTCCGCCGGAAGGACCGAAGCCGGCGTTGAACGATTGAATGCTGCTTGTCGCTAAACGAAGGATCGATGGCGATGAGCCTGCGTACGATGGCCAGCGCAGTGAGCTGCGGTTCGACAGCGAGCCAATTCTCGATCGTCGAGAGATGGGGATCGAGCTTCGAGGGCATGCGAATGCGCTTTTTGTATCGTCGTTTCGGCCGACGATGTGTGGCGCGTACCTCGGTGGCCGTTGCCACGGTGCCGAGCGATTGGGCAAAAATCAGCGGATCAGCCGGCGATACGCCGGCCGTCGTCACAAGACCGCGCTTGCCGATGCGTTCGCCGAGCTCTTCCTGCGCCGCACGGATGTCGGCAAGCAGTTGCACGGGATCCAGAGTGCGGTATGCCGCGCGCAGACGGCGCTTGATCGCCGATGCGAGTTTCGGGTGTGCCAGCGCACGTTCGTACGGCGTAGCCGGCGGATGATAGCGTTTGATGACCTTCGCGCCCTCGCGGCGCTTCTCCTTGAGCTTGAATGACGGCTGGAAGAAGTTCACAAGCAGGCGCGCCGCCGCGTAGAGACGCGCCATCACACGGGCCGTCGCGACCCCATCGAACCGCCCGTAGCCGACGAGCCGCCGCACCACCGCGCCGTTCTTCTGCTCCACGAAAGCCTGATCGTTCTTCTTGTAGGCGCGGGACCGCGTTACCTCGATCTGCTGTGCTCGGCACCATGGAACAACGACGTCGTTCATGAACGCGCTGTCGTTATCGAAGTCGGCACCCCGGATCACCCACGGGAACAGACTTTGTGCTCGCGTCATCGCTTCGACGACGAGGCTACCATCGCGGGTCACCAGGGGCAGACATTCCGTCCATCCCGTGGCGATATCCACCATGGTCAGCGTCTGGATGAACGAGCCGGCCACGCTGGTTCCACCATGCGCGACCATGTCGATCTCACAAAAACCAGGCGGCGGGTTGGCCCAGTCGTTGAAGGTTCTGATCGGCACCTCGCGTCGAATCGCCGAGTAGAATCCAACCCGCCGCCGGCGCCCCCCAGCAGCCGCAACTTTGACGTCGATTAACATTCGATCGATCGTCGCCGCACTCATCGTTACCAGTAGCGCGCGCTCTTCGCTTGTCGGCCTCAGCCGACCATGCCGCTCGAGTGCAGGCAACAGCGCTGGGATCATCGATACGAGGCGTTTGCCGCAGACGCGATCCGAGGCTTCCCACAGCGCGACCAGCGCGTCGCGCACACTGGCGTATCTGCGCCGCCGACTTCTCGCTGGTTCGGTTGCGCCGGTGACTTCCTCTTTCGATGGCGGTCTGGTTGGATCCCTTGCAAGCGACAGTGCTCGCACCGCGTGCTTGCGATGCCAACCCGTCGTTGCCGTCAACTCATCAAGGATGCGTCCCTTCTCAACTCGCCCTGCCGTACGGTAACGCTTCGCCACCGCCGCCAAAACCTCGCGCCGTGCGCCCATGCTGATCCCGCTTGCCATTGGCGCCACCGACCTGATTCGGTGACGCTGCCCCAGTCATCGGCGCGGAATCCTCCGGTAACATTCTCGATGAGGCAATGCG
>NZ_JBANBK010000197.1:0-1710 GCF_053572325.1 Bradyrhizobium sp. UFLA05-112
ATCGACAAGAACCCGCGTTCGCCCTTCTACGATCTCAACATCGATGCGGGCGCACTCTGGGCACGGCGGCTGATCGAGCAGATGGTGGCCGACGAGCAGGACCGCGTGGTCGCAAACCTTGCGGCCGAGTGAGCGAAAAGTCATGGCCCAGCCGATGGAACCGATTGGTGCACGTCTTCGCGCCACGCGCGATCTTACTCCTGACGTCCGTCTCTTCGAGATCGAGCCGGACTACCCGTCAGCTAAGGTAACGCCCGGCAGTCACATCGACGTTCTCGTGCCGATCGACGGGCGGCCCCAGCTTCGTAGCTATTCGTTGGTAGGACCCTGTGCGGACGGACTCTATCGCATCGCCGTCAAGCGGCTCGCGTCGAGCCGGGGCGGGTCTATCGGCATGTGGCGCCTCAAGGCGGGTGAACCGCTCACGATTTTAGAACCAAAAAATAGCTTCGAATTGAGCTACGATCGGCCGGACTACCTGCTGCTGGCCGGCGGGATCGGCATCACGCCGATCTACACGATGGCGCTGGCACTGAAGCAAACGGACGCGAATTTTCGCCTGCTCTATGCTGCGCGTAGCCGCAGCGATCTGGCACTCGCGGACGAGCTTGCCCGCTATATCGGCGAACGACTTCAGCTCTTCGTCAATGAAGAGGGACAGCGCATCGATATCGCCGGCGAGATCGCCCGGCTCGATCCGCGCGGCGAGCTCTATGTGTGTGGGCCATTCGGCATGTTGGAGGCGGCCAAGCGCCTGTGGCGCGAAGCGGGCAGGCCTGCGGCACAGCTCCGCTACGAGACGTTTGGCAATGCCGGCAGGTTCGCAGACGCGCCGTTCAGGATCAGGATTCCCCGATTGGGTCTGGAGATTGATGTGCCTGCCAACCGCTCCATGCTAGAGGCGCTTGAAGATGCCGGCGTCGACATGATCTTTGGTTGCCGGCGGGGAGAATGCGGCCTTTGCGTACTGCCGATCCTGGAGGCGTCGGCTGAGGTCGATCATCGCGACGTGTTTTTCAGCAGTGAAGAGCGAGCGATGAACAGCAAAATCTGCACCTGCGTGTCGCGCGCGGCGAGCGGCTTTCTAACCATCGATACACCTGATCGAACGCCGACCCAGCGTTATTCGCAGGACGTGCCGGTGGTGTAGAGCTTCACGGTCGCATAAGACCGAGGTAAGCTTCGCTCCACCACGCTCCGCGGCCCGAGATACTCCGCGACATGCCTTTTCGCATAACTGTCCTTATTGAGCGTGGACATCCCAATGAGAAATCGCGACCTTACCCTTCCCCGCTTCGACGCTAACCCGCGAGCGCGGCACCAGATCGGCAAGACCGATCGCGATTGAATGACGATCAGCCGGTCGGTCGCGTCCTCACGCCGAACGAGGTACGGCCCGCCGCAATTTGAGTGAACGAGCGAGGCGGGCAAATCTGCATCGACCGGTTCTGATGGCCTTGATACGCGAGCAATAGTTCTTTGCTCATCGCTCACGGGTGCCTACTCTGTTTCTCAAGGGCGGAAAAGCGCTTCATCGAGTCTGCTCTTCGAAAATGCGGCAGCCTTGCAGCGCTAAGTCATACCGGGCCGGCGTCGTTCGGCCCTTCATGAGCGTTCGACGACAGCTGTCGGTTGTGGTTGTTGCCCAACGGCAATGTCGCCTTTTCCCGCAGGCTCTTTCTTTCTCTACTTCGAAACCGGTCGCCTTCT
>NZ_JBANBK010000198.1:0-1583 GCF_053572325.1 Bradyrhizobium sp. UFLA05-112
CTTGGAGGCTTTCGGACGCCGGCCGCCGAATACGCCGCCCCGTCCCTCATGCGGCCGGCATCCGAAACCCTTCACAGCAGCTGCCATTGAACATGACGGCACGATTTTGTATTCGATCCCGACCTGGTCTCTTCCTGATGCCCCAAAGTCTATTCTGGTTGAAGAAGACGCGAGAGGCAGCGAAATGCTACCGGAACCAATTGCTTATTGTTTCTACCGTTATCGCAGGCACTTCTGTCACACTTGGATCGTCGCGACTTTCACAATCGCTATGGTTGCCGCTCCGCTACCGGCTTCAGCGACACCAAATGTGTCAGCGTGCGGATACCTCGCTGATCTGATCGATAAGGCACCGCCAGGGCCGTTGTTCTTGCCCAGCTATCCGACCGTCGAAGCGGGGCCTCTCCAAGGCGCCGCCTACCTTTATGACAATGCGCTGGCCGTCATCGCATTGGTCGGTTGCGGTGAACGAGACAAAGCATATCGGATTGGGGCGGCGATTCTCTGGGCGATTGATAACGACCGCACATGGCACGATGGACGACTCCGGAACGCTTACGCCGCGGGTGTGGTGGCGAATAGCCCCGTCAAACTCCCGGGGTGGTGGGACAATGCCCAGAACAAATGGTTAGAAGATCGATACCAGGTGGGTAGCGATAATGGAAACATGGCATGGGCCATGTTGGCTTTGCTGTCGATTGACGATGTGAACACCGGCCCTCGGTTCCGAGACGGTGCGACACGACTTGGCGCCTGGGTCGCGCAATGGGCCGACACGCGCGGCACTGGCGGTTTCACGGGCGGTACGTTTGGGCATGAACCGACGCCCGACGTACGGACATGGAAATCGACCGAACACAATACTGACATCGCCGCCGCGTTTGGCATTCTCGCAATCCGCACAGGCGATTCGCGCTGGCGTGATATGGCGACGGCCGCTGAGCACTTCGTAGATACGATGTGGGATTCGGCATGCGCCTGTTTCGCGGCGGGCACCGCCGAAGACGGCGTCACGCGCAATCCGATTTTGGCCCTCGATGCTCAGGTTTGGCCCTTAACGGCGCTCCCCGGAGCGGCCAAGAAATTTGCATCGGTAATTACCACCGCCGAACAGCGAATGGGTGTCGACGGGGGCTTTTCTTACGGTGAAGACCGAGACGGAGTGTGGACCGAAGGGACGGGCCAAATGGCTCTCTTGCTGGAGTTACTCGGCAGGGGCGAGAAGGCAAAATCGTTGATCGCTGTAATCGAATCCCAAAGGTCGCCGGATGGCGGGTTCTATGCCGCAAGTGTCCGAGGGCTACCGACTGGGTTCATGCTGGATACCGATCTGGCCAAGCCACGACTCTATTTTCGATTGCCACATCTTGGTGCAGCTTCGTGGGCCGCCCTTGCAGAACGGGGGTTCAATCCCTTTACGGCGACAAGAAGACTTCCGTAGTTCACCCAGTGGTGACCGTCTCAGACTTTTAAGTGCTTTTCGATTTCGATAAGTCCGCAAAGGGTCGATTCCGTTGAAAAAGGGCGGCAGTAATCCGATGTATTGGCGTCAGCGGCGATGCGGCCGAGCGGCTGTGTCGGCC
>NZ_JBANBK010000199.1:0-1505 GCF_053572325.1 Bradyrhizobium sp. UFLA05-112
CCCAAGAAGTCGATGGCGGACGAGAGCGTCACCGAAGGCGACCGCGTCGCCAACCAGTCGATCCGCGTCAACGTGGATACGCTGGAGCATCTGATGACCATGGTCTCCGAGCTGGTGCTGACCCGCAACCAGCTCCTGGAGATCTCCCGCCGCAACGAGGACACCGAGTTCAAGGTGCCGTTGCAGCGCCTCTCCAACGTCACCGCCGAGCTGCAGGAAGGCGTCATGAAGACGCGCATGCAGCCGATCGGCAATGCCTGGCAGAAGCTGCCGCGCATCGTCCGCGACCTCTCGAGCGAACTCGGCAAGCAGATCGAGCTGGAGATGCACGGCGCCGACACCGAGCTCGACCGCCAGGTGCTCGACCTGATCAAGGATCCGCTCACCCACATGGTGCGCAACTCCGCCGACCATGGCCTTGAGACCCCCGCCGAGCGCTTGGCGAGCGGCAAGGGCGAGCAGGGCACCATCCGGCTGTCCGCCTATCACGAGGGCGGCCACATCATCATCTGCATCGCCGACAACGGCAGAGGCCTCAACACCGAGAAGATCAAGGCCAAGGCGCTCTCCTCAGGTCTCGTCACCGAGGCCGAGCTCGAGAAGATGAGCGAGGCGCAGATCCACAAGTTCATCTTCGCGCCGGGCTTCTCGACGGCTGCCGCCATCACCTCGGTCTCGGGCCGCGGTGTCGGCATGGACGTGGTGCGCACCAATATCGACCAGATCGGCGGCACCATCGACATCAAGTCCGTCGCCGGCGAAGGCTCCTCCGTCACCATCAAGATCCCGCTGACGCTGGCCATCGTCTCCGCCCTGATCGTGGAAGCCGGCGGTGACCGCTTTGCCATTCCCCAGCTCTCGGTCGTGGAATTGGTGCGGGCGCGCGCCAATTCCGAGCACCGCATCGAGCGCATCAAGGACACCGCGGTCTTAAGGCTGCGCAACAAGCTGTTGCCGCTGATCCACCTGAAGAAGCTTTTGAAGATCGATGACGGCGCCGCCAGCGATCCCGAGAACGGCTTCATCGTGGTCACCCAGGTCGGCAGCCAGACCTTCGGCATCGTGGTCGACGGCGTGTTCCACACCGAAGAAATCGTGGTCAAGCCGATGTCGACCAAGCTGCGCCACATCGACATGTTCTCCGGCAACACGATTTTGGGTGATGGCGCGGTGATCATGATCATCGACCCCAACGGCATTGCCAAGGCACTCGGCGCCTCCGGCTCCTCGGCCCATGACATGACCGACGAGAATGCCGCCCATCACATCGGAAGCGGCGAGCAGACCACCTCGCTGCTGGTGTTCCGCGCCGGCTCCAGCCAGCCCAAGGCCGTGCCGCTCGGCCTCGTCACGCGCCTGGAGGAGCTGCCCGCCGACAAGATCGAGTTCTCTAACGGCCGCTACATGGTGCAGTACCGCGAGCAGCTGATGCCGCTGGTCGCCATGGAGGGTGTCACCATCGCATCCCAGGGCGCCCAGCCGATCCTGGTGTTCGCCGATGACGG
>NZ_JBANBK010000200.1:0-1406 GCF_053572325.1 Bradyrhizobium sp. UFLA05-112
CTAGCATTACAGTTGTGTTTCTTGCGAAGTTCTGAATCCATGGGCAACCATGATTCGGAGATCGTGGGCGCGGACAGCGTCGATAGAAGAGACGCTTGCGTTGTGGGCTGGGTCGCTTCGTGAGATCAAGAAGCGGATACGTCCGTTGTTTGGGCAAGAGCGAGTTGCAACGAATGCGGGCCTGTTCCTGGAAGGCCTGCTGGGAGATGAGCAGCGCAAGACCGGTTGGATGCGTGCGGAGGCAGCTGGCGATCCGGGCCCGTGGCGTCAGCAGGCCATCCTGGGTCGCAGTAATTGGGATGCTGATGCCTTGCGCGATATCGTCCGCGATTATGTCATCGAGCATTTGGCGGATGACGATGCGGTGCTCGTGATCGATGAGACCGGCTTTCTCAAGCAGGGCAAGGCATCGTGCGGAGTGGCGCGGCAATACACTGGTTCGGCGGGTAAGATCACGAACTGTCAGATCGGGGTCTTCGCGGCCTATGTTTCCCGCCACGGCCATGCATTCATCGATCGTGCGCTGTATCTTCCGAAAGAATGGACCGACGATCCGGATCGTCTGGAGGCTGCCTATGTGCCTGCTGATGTGGGTTTTGCGACCAAACCAAAGCTTGCGACGAGAGCAATCGCACGCGCGATAGCTGCGTCTGTACCGTTCCAGTGGGTTGCTGGTGACACCGTTTACGGTGTTGGCGATATCGAGCAGCAGCTACGTCGGGCCGGCAAAGGCTACGTGCTCGGGGTCAACAGCGCTCATGTATTCCGGTCTTGGGGCAAGCGATCGCCGATCGCCGGGACGGCTGCGGAGATTGCCCGGACGCGGGACTCATCGGACTGGAAGCGTCTATCTGCCGGAGCCGGAACCAAAGGCCCGCGGCTGCACGATTGGTGTTATCTCGAGCTGGCCGATCTCGATGCCGGGCAGTTCAACAGCGCAAATGGCGGTTTGTGGACACGTGGTCTACTGATCCGTCGTCGCATCGCCGATGATGACCTCGCCTTCTTCACCACTTGGTGCCCCGCAGGAACAACCATTGAGGCCCTGATCGCGGTCGAAGGCCATCGCTGGGCGATCGAGGACAGTTTTGAGACGGCCAAGAACGAGTTCGGCCTCGATCACAACGAGAGCCGATCCTGGCATGGATGGCACCGTCATGTCTCACTGGTGATGCTCGCCTTTGCCATGATGGCTACGATCCGCCATCGCGCCAATCCGCCATCGCCAAAAAAAACCAAGCACCGGGCCAAGGCAAAAACAAAAGTATCGCCATCCCGTCGTTGATCCGCTGGTCAATCCAGGAAATCCGCCGCATCGCCGTCAGGTTCGCGCGAAAGCGAATCCAACCCACACGCATCGTCGCATGGTCACTCTGGCGCAGAGCCCACCAAGCCGCAGCCCAGCG
>NZ_JBANBK010000201.1:0-1356 GCF_053572325.1 Bradyrhizobium sp. UFLA05-112
ATCCACGGCACGACCGGCGAGGCGCCGATCGTCCGCTTTGCGCGTGACGAGGCACACCGGTTGAAGCCGCTCGGCGGGCAGCCGTCGTTTGGATCGTTGCGCGAACTGGCCCGCGTCGTCGGCAACGATTGTGCCGTCGAGGTCGACACGAACAGCTACTCGGTGCCGTGGCGGCTGATCGGCGAGCGGGTGGCGGTGACGGTTGCGGCCGGCGAGGTGCGCATCCGCCATGGCATGCGCGAGGTTGCGGTCCACAAGCAATCGGAGGGCCGCCGGCTACGGATCGTCGATTCCGCCCACCTCGACGGGGTTGCCGGTCGCAATGGCGCGGTCTGCCGACCGGCAATCGCGACACCGACAGTGCTGGCGCCTTCTCCACTGCCCTCGTTGTTGCGTCCTCTTGCCGAATACGAAGCAGCGATCGGAGGGAGCTTCTGATGGCGCGCACAAAGAAGGCTACCGAAGTACCGATCGATCGGCTCGAGGCCATGCTGGCGCGATTGCAGCTCTCCGGCATCCGCGACCAACTCGACAACCTGCTCGACGAGGCGGCGCGCGCGAACCTGTCGGCGCGTGAGACGCTGATCCTGCTGTGCGAGCGCGAGATCGCGCGCAAGGATCATCGCCGTATCGAGATGGCGCTGAAACTCGCACACTTCCCGGCCGTGAAGGAGCTGGCGGGCTTCGACTTCGAGGCGCAGCCGTCGATCGATCCGAAGCAGATCCGCGACCTGGCCGCGTCACGATGGATCGCCAACGGCGAGAACGTGCTGCTGCTCGGCCCGCCGGGCGTTGGCAAGACGCACTTGTCGATCGCGCTCGGGCGAGAGGCGATCCTGGCCGGATACACGGTGCAGTTCACCACGGCGACGACGCTGGTCGCTGGCCTCGCCAAGGCGCATGGCGAGCGGCGCCTGGACGAGAAACTGCTGGCGCTGGCGAAGCCAAAGCTGCTGATCGTCGACGAGCTCGGCTATCTGCCGCTGGAGCCTGACGCGGCGCATCTGTTCTTCCAGCTGGTCAGCCGGCGCTACGAAACCGGCGCCATGCTGATCACGTCGAACCGCAGCGTTGCCGAATGGGGCACAGTGTTCGCCGATCCAGTGGTCGCCACCGCGATCCTCGACCGGCTCTTGCACCACAGCCACGTGCTGACCATCCGCGGCGACAGCTACCGGCTCCGCGCCAAGCGAAAGAGCGGCCTCATCAAGCCGCCCGCCGCTGACGGCCCTCCGGTCGGCTCCGCCTCCCTCCGTCCCGTCAGCGGCGGAGCCAACCTTCAACCGACATCATGAACCCGAGGGTGGGGGCAGTTCTTCATGACGCAAAGGGGGCAGTTCCGGATGGCGTTTGACA
>NZ_JBANBK010000202.1:0-1309 GCF_053572325.1 Bradyrhizobium sp. UFLA05-112
CCCGCGCGCCGGGTTTTGGCCGCCGTGGTTTCCATTGCGTCACCAAGCGCTCGTAGCTTTGCTCTGCCTGGGCGGCAATCAACATCTCGCGGTCGCGCAATGCCTTGATGTTGTAGGCATACGCTGGCCCACGCCGGCTGCCTTTCTGTTGCGGATGTCCGGCTTGAAGCTGCATCGCGCGGGTCTTGATGGCGACCAGTGCCGGGCGCGCCCACAGGTAATCCTCGCCCTTCGTCAGCAAATGCCAGCAAAGCACGGTGAGCTTCCGGGCCACGGCCACCGCGGCGATCTGATGGCCGCGCCGGGCGCGGATGCGCACGAAAAACGCATGCAGCGGACCGGGCGCCTTGGCCGCTGCCCAGGCCGCCTCGACCAGCATGGCGCGCGCTTGACTGCGGCCGATCTTGCTGATGCGGCCGTGATGGGCGGCGCCCAGTCCGGACTGCCGCACCCGCGGGTTCAGCCCGAAATAGCTCACCAGCTTCTGCGGGCTGTTGAACCGGCTGATGTCGCCGATCGCCGCCATGATGCCGGCGGCGACCGCCAAGTTGACGCCGGTGATCGTCATCAATCTGTTGACCGCGGAATCGTCGATGGCGTCCTGCGCGATCTCGCGGTCGAGCAGGGCCAGATCTTCCGCCAGCCGGTCAAGCTCGCGGACGTGCCGATCGATCGTCCCGCGCTCATCGTCCGGCAACGGTTGAGCGGCCAACCACGTCCGGCCGCGGAGGTTGAAAAGATCGGCATGCGGGCACTTCGGGATCAGGTGCGCGTGCAGGATCGAATGCACCTCGTTCTTGAGCCGCGTGCGATGCCGCACGACCTGGTAGCGCCGCGCCACCAGCCGACGCTTGCGTTCCGTCTCCGCGTCAGGCGTCCAGATCTGCGGCAGGTACCCGGCCGCCTGCAGACTGGCGAGCGTGCCGGCATCGATCTTGTCGGTCTTGACGTGAGCCTGGGCGATCGCCTTCACCTGCAGCGGATTGGCGATAATCACCCGTGCCACGAACGGCGCCAGAACCCGCGACACTGCCATGCTGTTGGCGGTCGCTTCGACCACCATCTCATCACTGGCCAGCAGGGTCTTGCCAAATCCCTCCAACGCAGTCCGCGTCATATCAATGCGGCCCGCATGTCGGAGCCTGCCATCCTCCCAAACCACCACCTCTCCGAAAGTTCGGTGGACGTCGATGCCAATCACCCGTCGCATTCGCACCTCCTGCCAATCAGACCACATGACGGGAGCTACGGGCGACACGACAACTACGGATTCGCGCTCTCAGCGCAACCGGGCGAGTCGCAGAGGCGG
>NZ_JBANBK010000203.1:0-1262 GCF_053572325.1 Bradyrhizobium sp. UFLA05-112
GCTACAGACCCATGCCATAGAGGCCTATGTTATCCATGCGGCGAGCATCGCGGTGTCACGCGAGCACCGGCGCGCCAAGAGCGATCGGATCGACACGGAACTGCTGATGCGCTCATTGCTCGGCTGGCTGCGTGGCGAGAAGCGCCATTGCAGCATGGTCGCGATCCCGACCATGGCGCAGGAAGACACACGGCGACCGGGCCGTGAGCGGCAGAGCCTGGTCAGCGACCAGACGCGGATCGTCAACCGCGTCAAAGCCGTCCTCGCCCTGGTCGGCATCGGCGGGTTCAATCCGAGGCTGCGGAAGGCGGCGCAGAAGCTCCAGACGCTGCGTACCGCAGAGGGAACGCCGCTGCCGGACAATACCCATGCGGAGCTATGCCGCGATCTGGAACGGCTGAGCCTGGTGCGTGACCAGATCCGTGCCATCGAACGCGAACGTTTGCAGCGTCTCGCCGCTGCGCCGGCCGCAGCAACGGGTCCCCATGCGATGGTTCGTTTGATCGCAAGGGTCCTCGGCATCGCCATCGAGACCGCCGACATGCTGGTGCATGAGGCGCTGTCGCGCAATCTGCGTGATCGCAGAGCTGTCGCGCGCTATGCCGGGCTGACCGGCGCGCCGGCGTTTACCGCTCTCGTCCGGCGCGCCGGTCAGCCCGGCATAGCGCGCGACAGCTCTGCGATCACGCAGATTGCGCGACAGCGCCTCATGCACCAGCATGTCGGCGGTCTCGATGGCGATGCCGAGGACCCTTGCGATCAAACGAACCATCGCATGGGGACCCGTTGCTGCGGCCGGCGCAGCGGCGAGACGCTGCAAACGTTCGCGTTCGATGGCACGGATCTGGTCACGCACCAGGCTCAGCCGTTCCAGATCGCGGCATAGCTCCGCATGGGTATTGTCCGGCAGCGGCGTTCCCTCTGCGGTACGCAGCGTCTGGAGCTTCTGCGCCGCCTTCCGCAGCCTCGGATTGAACCCGCCGATGCCGACCAGGGCGAGGACGGCTTTGACGCGGTTGACGATCCGCGTCTGGTCGCTGACCAGGCTCTGCCGCTCACGGCCCGGTCGCCGTGTGTCTTCCTGCGCCATGGTCGGGATCGCGACCATGCTGCAATGGCGCTTCTCGCCACGCAGCCAGCCGAGCAATGAGCGCATCAGCAGTTCCGTGTCGATCCGATCGCTCTTGGCGCGCCGGTGCTCGCGTGACACCGCGATGCTCGCCGCATGGATAACATAGGCCTCTATGGCATGGGTCTGTAGC
>NZ_JBANBK010000204.1:0-1211 GCF_053572325.1 Bradyrhizobium sp. UFLA05-112
GGTGTGGGGCGGGCGGCCGGCGGTTGTTGTCCCGGCGCCTTTGGCTGCTCCCGGGATGGCTGCTTCGGTTTTCCGTCAGGGCCGACTTCGCCCTGCGCCTGCGCGATCACGATGGGTGCGCTTTGCTCGTGCGATGCGGAGCTTGCGAATGGCATCGCGGTCAGAGCCGTCGTGGCAAGCAGCACGAAGCGAAATTGAGTCATGTGGTGAGATCCTAGGGAAGGTTCTTGTAGAGTTTGGAGAGTCAGTGTTGCGATCAACGGATACGCATTAGGCCGGATTGTGGCGTGCGAAGCAGCCGCGTCTCGATTTATTTCTGCATGCAAATCACTTCAGAACATCGACGTTCATTGCGCATTCAGGCCCATCTTGCAATCGCCTCAGATGTGACGGTGCGACAAATTCGCATCCGTCGCGGGATTCGGCGTGCGCGGTCCGTTCGGTCCGCGCGGCGGAATCTCCTCCGGGACACGCCCGGGCAATTCATCGGGGCGTGGTGATTCGCCGGGCTCGCGCACCGGCGGCGTGATATCGGGCTGCGGATTGCCCGGCGGAATTCCTGGTGGCGGCTCACTCGGTGTGCCCGGTGTTGCCGGCGGAATCTCCGGGGGTTCGATCGGCATCATCCATCATCGACATGTCGTTGCTCGAAAGACGATAACGTTGCCAATGCGTCGATGTTCCCGCGCATGGTGGCGATGGAACAGGCTTATTCGAGCGCGTGACAGACGGCTTCGATGTTGTGACCATCTGGATCGAGCACGAACGCCCCGTAGTAAGTCGGATGATAATGTGCGCGAATGCCGGGCGGCCCGTTGTCGCGCCCGCCGGCCGCAATCGCCGCCTTGTAGAAGGCATCCACCGTGGTGCGGTCTTTTGCGAGAATCGCGACATGGACCGGCTTGTTCAACGCGCCTTCGCCGCCGATCCAGAAGTCCGGCTTGCCGTCGGCGCCAAAGCCCGCGGCGGGATCGTGGCCGGTCTGCTCCTGCGTGACCTCCATGATCAGGCTGTAGCCGAGCGGCGCCAGCGCCTTGGCATAGAACGCCTTGGCGCGCTCATAGTCGGAAACCGGAAAACCCATGTGATCGATCATCGGAATCTCCGTTGCTGGTTGTCGTCAGCGCGACAGGAAGGTGTTGCTGCGCGTCCTGCGCGTGATCGCAAATCCGCGCGCGACCATGTCTGCAATACAATCCTCGCGCCATTCG
>NZ_JBANBK010000205.1:0-1227 GCF_053572325.1 Bradyrhizobium sp. UFLA05-112
CGGTGGACTCAACCGGTCGGTGCAACACTCTAATCTTTTAGCAGAGATGGAGTGTGGACATGAAGCAGCGACGTCGCATCTATTATTCCGCGGTTCAGCGGTCTGAGATCTGGGATCGCTGGCAGGCTGGCGAGTCGATGAGGTCCATCGGACGTCGGTTTGACCGGGCATCCTCGTCCGTGTTTTCCGTGATTTCGCCAACGGGGGGCATTCGTCCACCTGTTCGGCACCGTGCCAAGCAGGCGCTGACGCTCTCTGAACGAGAGGAGATTTCTAGGTGGCTCAGCATGCGCCGCTCGTTGCGGTCGATCGCGCGCCACTTGGGACGATCGGCATCGACCGTCAGCCGCGAAGTCAGCCGCAACGGAGGAGCGGACCGCTACCGGGCCGCGGGGGCAGATCAGGCCGCCTGGGATCGGGCGCGGCGTCCCAAGCTTTGCAAGCTGGCTTGCCACCCGTTCTTGAGGCGAACAGTATCGATCGGGCTGCGGCGACAATGGTCGCCGGAACAAATCGCAGGCTGGCTCAAGCGCACATATCCGGGGGAGCCACAACATCAGGTGTCACACGAGACGATCTACCGCAGCCTGTTCATTCAGACGCGCGGCGTGCTGAAAAAAGAGCTGCTTGAGCACCTGAGAGCGAAACGCACGATCCGCCGCTCCAGGCACGCCAGCCTGAAACGAAACGGACTCGGCCAGATCAAGGATACCGTATCCATCAGAGATCGGCCGGCGTCTGTTGAAGATCGTGCGGTCCCAGGCCACTGGGAGGGCGACCTGATCGGCGGATCGAGGAACAGCTATATCGTAACACTTGTCGAGCGCCATTCGCGCTACGTGATGCTGGTCAAGGTCGCGAACAAGGATACCGAAAGCGTCGTCTCGGCGCTTATCAAGCAATCGCAACGACTGCCCAGCGAACTTTATCGGTCCTTGACCTGGGACAGAGGCAAGGAGCTCGCAGATCATCAGCGTCTGACATTGGCTACCAAGGTCGATGTCTACTTCTGTGACCCTCGCTGTCCCTGGCAGCGCGGGTCAAACGAAAACACCAACAGATTGCTGCGCCAGTATCTTCCGCGTGGCATCGATCTGTCCCTGTATAGCCAGGCCAAGCTCAGCGCGATTGCCAGGCAGCTTAATGAAAGGCCACGAAAGACCTTGCTCTTTCAAACCCCAGCTGAGAAGTTCGCAGAATGTGTTGCGGCGATGAGTTGAACCCGCC
>NZ_JBANBK010000206.1:0-1134 GCF_053572325.1 Bradyrhizobium sp. UFLA05-112
AAGCGCTCTCGCAAGCGCTCCAGGAGCGGGACAGCACCGTGGACATCTTGAACGTTGGCGGGATGAACGTGAACTGCTAACAGAAGGCCATTGGTATCGGTGACGATGTGCCGCTTGCGTCCATGAAGGCGCTTGCCGGGGTCAAATCCGCGTGGCCCGCCGGCCTGCGTCGTCGAAGCGGTTTGACTGTCAATGACGGCAGCCGTCGGTGTCGGCTTGCGCCCAAGTTCTTGCCGCGCTTTGCGCACCAGAGCTCGAACGATCATGTGCCACCTGCCACTATCGCGCCACGCATAAAAGTAGCCCTGGACCGTCGAGTACGGCGGGAACTCGCTCGGCAGGGCCCGCCACTGGCAGCCGGTGGACAGTTGGGAATCCCAAATCGATTCAACCTAACCCCATCCCGCTTACCTAGACCTACGTGCTACAGACAGGCCAGGTAGTGCTGCACGGCTCGGCCCTGAGCCTGCGGGGCAACGAAATGGTCCAGCGGGCCTATCTTGGCGAAATGAAATCTTTGTCCACTTGTCTTTTGGGCTGCCGAAGACAAAGCTGTTCCAGCATGCCTCACGTGGGTTCGTGAGTTTCTCTGACAGCTGTTTTCCGCCGCGGATTCGCCACCGGCCATTCCGACAAGGGGGAAACCCTTGGTAGGTTCAAGCAGTTTTGGCGCTCCAGTTGTTGGCGTAGTCGTTGATTTTCTTAGCAAATCACACGCCTCTTAATCAGCGGGTCCCAGGTTCGAGCCGTGGTGCGCCCACCATTGGAAAACCCTAATTTTCCAAGCCCTTCGCGGAGAAGTCGCCGAGAACGAAACGAGCCTCGTGCGACGTTTTTAGTGGTCGGCGTGGCACGGCCAGATTCCAGATTGTTGTGCGACTTTCTTTTGTTTCTGTGCCTTCGCCCCATTCGGTACAGCGCGCAAATCCGACGGTACAGGTCGATTACGTGCTCGTCGTAGAATGGGATAATAGAGCGAGCAAACCGGACAATCTGTTCGTACGCATCCGGCGAGCACCGCCAGGTGACCACAGTTGATGGCATCCTGGCGATTTGATCGTAATCCTCCGCTGGGGGCCGCCTTGTCAGGTGGACCGTTGTGTTGAGAACTGTCCTTATGGACAGGCATACTCA
>NZ_JBANBK010000207.1:0-1117 GCF_053572325.1 Bradyrhizobium sp. UFLA05-112
ATCGGAAGTTCGCTTCCGATACCACGCGGTCAGCGCGCTGGCCTTCTGGTGCACCAGATGACCCCAGGCGAGCTCGATCATTCCGCGGCGCACGCGGGCATTGCCCGCTTTGGCAAGTCCTCGCTCGCGTCGTCTTTTGCCGCTTTCGTCAGGGGCACCGGTGAGGCCGGCATAGCGCGCGAGGGCTTTACGATCCCGGATGTTGCGCGAGAACACCTCCTGCACGAGCATGTCCGCGGTCTCAATGCCGACGCCGACGACCCGCGCGAGCAGGCGTACCATCGTATGGCGTTGCTCGTTGGGCACTCCCGCCAGGCGCTTGGCCCGGGTTGTCTCGATCTCCTTGATCTGCTGCTTGACGAAGCGCAGGTGGTCCATGTCGCGCCGCAGCTCGGCCAGCGTGTTCGCCGGAACGGCCGCGCCCTCCGGCGTGCGTAAGGCCTCCAGCCGGCTCGATGCCTGAGCCAGGTTTGGCCGGAAGCCGCGAATCCCGAGGCGGGCGAGATTAGCCTTCAGGCGATTGATAATGCGCGTGCGCGCCCCGACCAAGCTCTCGCGCTCGCGGCCCGGCCGTTTCGCATCCTCATCCGCGAGGGTGGGGATCGCCGCCATGCTGCAATGCTTCGGTTCGCCGCGCAGCCAGCCGAGAAAGGCGCGTTTCAGCAGTTCAGTGTCGAGCCGATCTGTCTTCGCCCGCCGGTGCTCGCGCGACACCGGGACGCTCGACGGGTGGATCACATAGGCCTCGATTTCTTGCGCGCGCAGCCAGCGTGCTAACCAGAAGCCGTCGCGGCCGGCCTCATAGGCGACGGCGATCCGTTTGATCGTGCGTCCAGCCTGCACCGCCTCCTTCCGCCAACGATGCAGAAGCTGCAGAAGCGCATCCTGGTCTGGGCTGAGCTTCTTCAAAGGATTGCGTTCGAGTCCGGGCACAATACCGGCGACCAGCCAACTCGACTGGCCGATCTCGATCACGGCGATCACTGTCGCGTCTTGTTCAAGTGTGCCAAGGCATCTGCTCAGGTCGTTTTGCTTCGCCATGGGGCGCTCCATCGCTTTGTTGCCGCGACGATGGTGCCATGGCCTCGCCGCTCGGCCCATAGCATCTAAACCGCTC
>NZ_JBANBK010000208.1:0-1105 GCF_053572325.1 Bradyrhizobium sp. UFLA05-112
TAGGCGTATGGTCAGTCATACGCCTATGTCTTCAATCTCCATCACACCGCGCAAGGCGGCCTTCGCCGGAGCGATACGGTGTAACGGGAGAGATAGCGCAGCACCTGCTCTGGCCCTGCGAACGGTGCCTTGCAGTAGACCAGCCACTTGATACGCCGCAGCGGGGCGATGAAGCGCTTGAACGTTCTCTTGTCGGCAAGTCCGGCATGGGTGTTGAAGAACTTCAACTCGCCGGCGTCGTGCGCATGCACGAGCATTGCCAGCATCTTGCCGCGGAACAGGCGCGCCAGCACGTTGACATGGACGAGGAAATTGGAGCCCGCGGCGACCCATCGCGTGTGATCGAGCGAGAGGCCTCCGCCCGGCACGATCATATGGACGTGCGGGTGATGGGTGAGCGCGGAGCCCCAGGTGTGCAGCACGGCGGTGATACCGATCCGGGCACCGAGGCGCTTGGAATCGGCGGCAATCGTCAGCGTTGTCTCGGCCGCTGCCTTCATCAGCAGGTTGAAGACCACACGCTTGTTCTGGTAGGCGACGTCACGCAGCTCGCTCGGCAGCGTATAGACGACGTGAAAATACGGCACCGGCAACAGCTCCGCTTCGCGGTCGGCGAGCCATCGGCGTGACGCCGCCCCTTGGCACTTCGGACAATGCCGGTTGCCGCAGGAATTGTAGGCGATCTCGGTATGGCCACACGCCGTGTTCTCGCAGCGCGCGACATGCCCGCCGAGCGC
The DNA here is from genome assembly GCF_053572325.1 of Bradyrhizobium sp. UFLA05-112. Lineage (NCBI taxonomy): Bacteria > Pseudomonadati > Pseudomonadota > Alphaproteobacteria > Hyphomicrobiales > Nitrobacteraceae > Bradyrhizobium > Bradyrhizobium sp. UFLA05-112. The sequence continues at coordinate 738 of NZ_JBANBK010000208.1, forward strand.
CGCCGTGCGACAGCGCTCGATCGCATTCATCACCTTCAATTGCTCGAGGCTCACATGGCCGCGATTGGCCTCACGCCAAGCAGAGCCGTGATCGCGGAGGATGTCCGCGACCTCCAGAGCTGGTCGAGCCACGGCCGGTGGCGCTACGGCGCCGGTGGCTTCTCACCGTCTCGCTTCGCAGGCCTGCGGCGCGGCGCGGTTAGGCCCTCCAGGGGACTCTCGATCTTGGCAATCAGTCCGGTCGCCACGCGACAGTAGCGGGCTGTCGTCTCGAGCTTGGAATGTCCGAGTAACGCTTGAATCACGCGAATGTCTTTGCCGCGCTCGAGCAGATGGGTCGCAAAGCTATGGCGAAGCGAATGCAGCGG
>NZ_JBANBK010000209.1:0-1034 GCF_053572325.1 Bradyrhizobium sp. UFLA05-112
CGCCGGCGCGCAGCTCGTAGAGATGGCTGTTGGTCCAACCCATGGCCGCCTGGATGGTCAGGTGCAGGCGGTCGAGCTTGATGTCGAACGGCACATCGACCCGGCGCAGAACCACCGGCTTGACGTCATCGAGAGTAATTTTGAGGCGAGCGATGCCGACAGTCATGCCGCCAGTTTACGACGCTCCATCTCGACGGCCCAGCTCCATGGCAAGAGTTCCTCGAGCCTGTGGACAGCGTGATCGTTGATGCGGGCGAGCACGTCGGCGAGCCAGGCCTGCGGATCGACGTCGTTGAGCTTTGCCGTCATGATCAGCGTCGCCATGACGGCGGCGCGTTCGGCGCCGCGTTCCGAGCCGGCGAACAGCCAGGATTTGCGCCCAAGTGCGAAGCCGCGCAGGGCGCGTTCGGCGGCGTTGTTGGTGAAGCAGATCCGTCCGTCATCGACGAAGTGAGCGAACCGGTCCCAGCGGCGCAGCATGTAGTCGATTGGCTTGGCGACCGATGAGGAGTTCGACAGCCGAGCGCGCTGCTCGCGTAGCCATGCTTCCAACGTCGTCAAGAGTGGGGCGCTTTGTTCTTTGCGCACCCGCAGCCGCTCTTCGGCGCTTTGGCCGTTGATGCCACGCTCAATATCGAACAGTGCATCGATGCGCTTGACCGCCTCCAGCGCGATCGGCGAGATCGCCGCGGCGTTCCTGTCTCGCCTCGCATTGGCGGCGATGTCCGCCAGCTCAAAAAACTGCCGCCTGGCATGGGCCCAACAGAGTGCGGGCGTGACCGCTCCTTGCGCGCGCGAGGCGTCATACAGCTCGTTATAGCCGCTATAGGCATCGGCCTGCAGGATACCGGTGAAGCTTTGGAGATGCCGCGTGGGATGCTCCTGCCGTCGATCGCGCGAGGCGTAATAGAGCGCGGCCGGCGGCGCCCGCCCACCAAACGGCCGGTCGTCGCGGACGTAGGTCCAGATATGCCCTTTGACCGTCTGCCCCTTGGCCAGGATCGGCACCGTGGTGTCATCGCCGTGCAGCCGCT
>NZ_JBANBK010000210.1:0-1023 GCF_053572325.1 Bradyrhizobium sp. UFLA05-112
GCGGAGCAACCGCCGGGCACGGCTTGAGGCCTTGCGTACCGGCGATGGGCGACTGCTACCGGCGCATTTGAAGGCACAGATCGGCCGCGAGCTCGACCGGCTCGAACTTCTGCTCGGCCAGATCGAGGCCGTGGAGGCCGAACAGGATGCACTGCTGGCTGCGGTGAGAAAGCCTGCAGGCACACCGGCTGCACCGGATCCGGTGACGATGCTGCTGGCCTTGAAGGGAATGGGCCCAAACTTCGCTGCCGTTCTCTGGTTGGAAGCCTTCTACCGCCGGTTCGCCAACCGCCGCCAGATTGCGGCCTATGCCGGTCTTGCGGCCACGCCGTGGCGCAGTGGCGGCATCGAGCGTGAGCAAGGCGTGTCGAAGGCCGGCAATCCGCGCCTGAGAACCACGATGATCCAGCTCGCCTGGTTGTGGGTGCGGCACCAGCCCCAATCGGCCCTGACGCAATGGTTTGACGCGCACAGCGACCGCGGCCGCAAGCGCGCGATCGTGGCACTGGCCCGCAAGCTGCTCGTGGCCCTGTGGAAGTACGTGACGGCTGGCGTCGTGATCGAGGCAGCCGTGATGAAGACCGCCTGAGAATACAGCTCTCCCACCAAGGATACCAATCCGCCGAGGTTGATCAGCCTCGGCCGATCCGGGTGGACGAACCGATGGATTGCATGGCTTCAAACGCCGCAACGAAGAATGGCCTCGTCCTCTCGAGCCTGCCCGCCGCAAGCGGAATGTTGGTGCAGTCGCTATCACGCGACGACCGAATGTGAGTTTGACCTGGCACGCAAACCAGGTTGCCAAACCGGCTCGGCCCTTGGATCACTGACCATAAGGAGTAGTCCACCCCGCCCACGCCCGACCACAACAGCCTGATGGCGTGCTCGATCAAGTCAAGGCCAAGCCGCTTCGCGGCGGCCCTACGGGCCGGCCTTGACTCGACCTGCGCGCGCCATCTTCACACTCCAACGGTCGGGACGAAGAGCTGGCCTGCAATCGAACAAAGAGCTGACCAACCACCT
>NZ_JBANBK010000211.1:0-948 GCF_053572325.1 Bradyrhizobium sp. UFLA05-112
CAACGCCGCGATGTGTTCGCCAGCGTCGAGCAGCGTGACCAGCTTTCTCCCGTCTGGCAACGAGATCGGTTCATCGAAAGGTCGCCTCCAGCCCCGGTCCGTTCGTACGTTTCCACCGTTCAAGAGTGCAGCCGCTTCCGCTTTTTGCGCTTCGCCAGCGCGCTTTTGAGACGCTCTCGCAGAGAGAGGATCTCGGCATATTTGGCCGCGAGCTCTGCGTTCGTAATTTGTAACCTGGATTGCGTTCTTAAAAGACGTTTCCTCATGTGACAGCCTAACCGGCCGCACCGACGCGCACACTTCGATTTCGGAATTAAGCTTGACGGGGAAGGGTTAATGCTGGAGCTCGCGACAGTCCGCACATGATCAGTTCGCCGCCAGGTGCTTTGACCGAATCGGGCAACTGGCGTTGATGGGCGTGCTCGCCCTTCTTCCCACGATCAGGTGAGTGTAAATTCGACTACCGGCGTGGTGATGACGCGGTCTCCTAGCGAACGAGCCGCGGTTCACGCTGGCGAGCCTTCAATCAAAGCAGAGAGACGAGGGTCAGCAGGCCTATCGCAGCCAGTGACCATGCCAAACAATGAAGCATCCACTGCCGATCGCGCTTCATTGCGGTACCGCTCGGATCTCTGGTCATCCAAGCAGGCGCGCCGGAAGCTTAGCGCAGTTGACCTAGATCAATAGAAGATTAGCACTAGGGCCGAGAACGCCGCTACCGATAGCGCGCCGGCAGCAATTACTATCGACTGAAATAACCGGTCATTCCCCATGGGCGTACCGTCACACTGATGGTGTCGGGGAGCTATGTCGTTTGTGCCAGAACACGGCAAATGTCTGCGGCTGAAAGCCGCGTCACCGTGGTACCGCGAGTGTACGGAGGCGAACAGATCGGTGACCCTGCGTTGGTCTATGATCATTCGCTTGGCCTGCAGCCAAGCACCTCCA
>NZ_JBANBK010000212.1:0-932 GCF_053572325.1 Bradyrhizobium sp. UFLA05-112
CCCTTGCGCACCGAAGTCCCCCGTGCCGAATCAATTCAACGCGAGAGAATCAGAAACTGCTAATTAGGTACAGACCCACTAACTCATCGAACGTGAGATAGATCGGCGTATTATTCCTGCCCAGTCCCCCTGGCTCGTCAATTGACGCTTTACAAGCTTTGCGCCTGTTGTCTGGGGAAACTCGAAACTGGGCCCAGCCGCGCCGGATGCCAATTGCAATGCCGGTCGCTGGTGCTTTTAGCAACACACGCGGCTTTTTTCCTTCCGTGCTAGCCGGTTCTCTCTCAAATTCGCTCGTGTCGGCATGCAATCACTCTTGAATCGCACAAAGTAAGCTCGGACTGATTGGGCCGATTTCCTGCGCAAAATGCTCGCCTCACCTTACTCAATCTGCAGGTGGCACGCATCCGTCGTCCAGATCAACTGCGTCTGCTGGTAGTTGACTGGGCCGCGCTGTTACATCTCGTTATGTCGAGAGTTGGATGATTGTGAATGTGGCGGGACTTTTCCGATTGCCGCAACTTCCTTAAACGCCAAGGACAAATCGATGGACACGGAGCCGCCGACAACCGCTGATGGCACGAGGCGTGCCCGCACCATGCACTTCAAAGCAGCTTAGTCTCTGTCCTACGCCCGTGCTCTTGGACGATCGCCCAAATCGCACCTGGCACCAAGTGAGATGGGGCGGCCGGATCTCGGCAATCGGGGGCAAGATTGTCCCAGACTTCTGAGGTCGCCCCCTGTGGATCAGGTCGAGACTCCAGTTTTTGAAATTCGATTTCAGTTGCACACGCACGAATGGTTTTGTTGCGTACGTAGCCGATGGCCCATCTTTGGCCGTTCACCGCGGGCCGCCTAGTACCCGGAATCATAGCTGAGTGATACGTCTGCTCTTGAAGGGACGTTGGCGGACCTTTTTCTTGGTCCAGACG
>NZ_JBANBK010000213.1:0-890 GCF_053572325.1 Bradyrhizobium sp. UFLA05-112
CGTCCATCGCGAGCACATCGAATGCGCAAAGCTTCACTTCGTTGTCGTGCTTGCGCGAGTGGAGCGCGTTGAAATCGGAGATGCCGTCGACACCGAAGATCACGGCTTTGCCATCGAAAACAAAATACTTCTGCCGGTTCTTCAGCGCGCCTCTGCGATCCATCGATAGCGCTTGGTCGTCGTTCTGACTCTGCTCCGAATTGGAGCCTCCCCTAGTCCAATCGGAGGGGATTCAGCAGCATGGCTGCCTCAGCTGTGTTTCGAGTTTTTTCGCGGCTGTGCTGTGGCTGCTGTGTCCCCTAGCGCCGGCGAGCCACCAGAAGTCCCAGTAGAAATGCCATGAAGAGCGACGTCAGGGGCGTCTCTCGCGTCAAAGTGCGCAACTCCTCCGACAGTCGTGTCGCGCCTTCTCGCGAAGGCAAATGAGACGGCCGGGAATTCCCTCCCGCCTCAGCGGTGGTAACGTCGGGATCGCTGACGAGACCCGAGGCTTCAGTCACGCGAGGCTTCCCTCATATCCATGCGAGTTCTCCTTGTAGCGGTAGCGAAGCAACTGGCGCGCCGACATCTTGGTTCCTCGACTGCATCCTGCGATTGCGATGGAACGAGTATGTGCTCAGGGCGCGGAGAAGCCCCCGTTGGTACCTGACCAAAATCCATCGGCGGATTTGGCCCACACCTCGATTTCACCTAGTCGTGAGTTGGGTCCGCTCGCAGCGCGGGTCTACATCGAGGATGGGTTGATCGAGACGGTCTCTCGCACCACGAGCGCCACGGGAGCAGAGCCAACAGTGCCAGTGCCCGACGGGGCCAGCGCCGACAGTGCTAGGGTCCTTGCGGCCGGAGAAAGCGAGCATCAACCTCCGCGCCCCACGCGGCGCAAGCGCTTG
>NZ_JBANBK010000214.1:0-812 GCF_053572325.1 Bradyrhizobium sp. UFLA05-112
GGTCACTCTGGCGCAGAGCCCACCAAGCCGCAGCCCAGCGAGCTCACCTCAAGACAAAACGGCAACTGTAATGCTAGCACGTTTGGATTATTCGGCCCGGCCAGCGTCCAGGCAATTTCGAGCTCTCTTTGTAGCTACGGGATAGCTCCATCGGCTTGAGACTCTTTGCGCCGTCGGAGACCCGCCGAAAGTCCATTGGCAGGGCGGGCAGGCCTTTCAGCGAACCGGGCTGCAGAGCCTGTCAACGGTGAACTCGCGAACCAATAAATTGCCGGCAGTTGCGCTGCTCAGGGACGAGGGTGATGGATAAGATAAAGGTCGTCGCCAATCCACTGCGCCGTGTAGAGCTCGCCCCTAATGGCAAACCTTGTCGTTGACGCAGAATCGTTCGGCACGAGTTGCCATTGGCGCAGTTCAATATAGAGACCATCGGGAACGAGTTGGTCACCATCCTGAAAATCCAACGCAACGGCGTATCCGAAGTCTGGCAGGTCGTGCTGCGCTGCCAAACCGCCATGCGCGGAAGACGATGCCCTAGCTGCGGACGATGCCGCTCCCACAGATCGCGGGACCGGTTCGAGGCGCACCTGCACTGATCCATGGTGTTCAGGCTGCGGAATCAGAATAATTTCAATACCTAGCGGATTAGTTGGTGTCACCACCTCGCGTCTTCCTGCCCAGTGCGCGGTATAGGGCAGACCGTGGATGCAGAAATTTGTCGGCTGGAATGGCCTCTGTAGCGCGGCGATCTGGGAGAGAGGTGCGCGACAATCTGGATGAGAATCTGGTGTCGCGGCGGATGTGATGATCGC
>NZ_JBANBK010000215.1:0-784 GCF_053572325.1 Bradyrhizobium sp. UFLA05-112
CGTTACACCCATCGGGTTGCCATCTCAAACCGCCGCCTCGTTGCAGCCGACAGCGAGGCGATTGCGTTCCGTTGGAAGGACTATCGCGTCAACGGATCCGACCGCTGGAAGACGATGCGGCTTCACCCGCAGGAGTTCATCAGGCGCTTCCTGCTGCACGTGCTGCCCAAGGGCTTCCACCGCATCCGCCACTACGGGCTCTTTGCCTCAACCAACCGCGCCGAAAGCATCGCCACGGCCCGTGCACTCCTCGATGTCGTCCCGCCTGCCGCCGACCCGCAAGAGCAGCCGGATGTTGCGCCGGACACCCCGCGCGTGCTGCCGTACCCATGCCCGTGCTGTGGCGCGCGTATGATCGTCATCGAGACCTTCGCGCCCGGCTGCCAGCCGAGCTGGCGGCCGACACTGATCAGGATCGACACCTCATGAGCCAGACCTCCTGTGAGCGCTGCGGGTTTCCCATTCCAATGCGCTGGCTCCACGCCGGCGGCGCTCTCTCTCCACCCTATAGCATCCATCAGTGCGCGCATCGCGCATCGGTGCGCTCCGAACGCTCGCCCAAACGCCTATTGCACTCTCCTGAACTCCCGTACCTACAGACACGCAGGCCGAATTCCGCCAGCGCCACGTCTATCATCAAGGTCGGCGCCGGCATCAAATCCCCATAGCACTCGCTGCACCGTCGGTGCCCAACTTCCCGCGACTTCGTGCCTTGGCGCTTTTTGGACGCCGGTCAGTTGACCCTGCGGAGCCTCCTTCTTGCCGGCGTCCAAAAACCAGCACA
>NZ_JBANBK010000216.1:0-772 GCF_053572325.1 Bradyrhizobium sp. UFLA05-112
AGGGTTCAGACTCAATTGATCCAATAGGCGACGATCGCGGCGAGGTGGACGGCAGCCAAGAAGTTTCTGGCAAGTTTGTCGTAGCGAGTTGCGACACGCCTGAAATCCTTGAGGCGGCAAAAACAGCGCTCGATGACGTTGCGCCCCTTGTAGGCGCGTTTGCTGAAGCTGTGGAGAGTGACCCTGTTGGATTTGTTTGGAATGACGGGCTTGGCACCACGATCGACGATTTCGGCGCGAAAGCCGTCGCCGTCGTATCCTTTGTCGCCAATGAGGGCAGACATGGGTGGCGCGAGTTCCAAAAGGGCCGGCGCGGCGGCAATATCTGCGTCCTGGCCTGGAGTGAGATGAAATGCGCAAGGTCTGCAATCAGGGTCGCTCAGCGCGTGGATTTTCGTGGTCCGCCCACCGCGCGAGTGGCCGATCGCCTGTTTATGCTCCCCCCTTTTCCGCCGCTCGCCGAGCGATGCGCCTTGATCGAGGTGGAGTCGATAGACAAAATGACGCCATCCTTGCCACAGCGGGCGAGCGCTTCAAAGATCGCCTGCCAGTGTCCGCGCTTGGCCCAGCGATTAAAGCGATTGTAGATCGTCGTGTAAGGACCATAGTCGGGCGGACAATCGCGCCAGCGTGCGCCGCACTGAAGCATGTGAATGATACCGCTGATAATGCGTCGATCGTCATCGCGCGCCGGGCCAGTCTGGTTCGTCGGCAGATGCGGCTCAATCTGAGCCCACTGCTTGTCGTTCAGCCAGAACAGCCCCTTGCGCAC
>NZ_JBANBK010000217.1:0-750 GCF_053572325.1 Bradyrhizobium sp. UFLA05-112
TATGGATCTTGGTCGCGAGATTGCGATAGTGGTCCGCCTGCTTGGAGTCCGGCGCATATTCCAGCACCGTCATGCGGCGCAGCTCGGCGTGCTGGACGACATTGTCGCGGGGCACGAAGTGGATCAGCTGGGTGCCGAGCTTTTTGGCGAGTGCTTCCGCCAGCTCCAGCTCCTTGTCGGTCTGCCGCTCGTTGCAGATCAGGCCACCGAGCCGCACGCCGCCTGAATTGGCATACTTCAGAATGCCCTTGGAGATGTTGTTGGCGGCGTACATCGCCATCATCTCGCCGGACATGACGATGTAGATCTCCTGCGCTTTGTTCTCGCGTATCGGCATCGCAAAGCCGCCGCAGACGACGTCGCCGAGCACGTCGTATGACACGTAATCGATGTCCTCGTAGGCGCCGTTCTCTTCGAGGAAATTGATCGAGGTGATGACGCCACGACCGGCGCACCCGACGCCCGGCTCCGGACCGCCGGATTCGACGCAGCGAATATCCTTGTAGCCGACCTTCAAGACGTCCTCGATCTCGAGGTCCTCGACGCTGCCGGCGCTCGCCGCGAGACTCAAGATCGTGTCCTGCGCCTTGGCGTGCAGGATCAGACGGGTCGAGTCCGCCTTCGGGTCGCAGCCGACGATCAGGATCTTGTGACCCAACTCGGCCAGGGCTGCGAGCGTATTCTGCGACGTCGTCGACTTGCCGATACCACCCTTGCCGTAAAACGCGATTTGTCTCAGTGAAGACATGT
>NZ_JBANBK010000218.1:0-678 GCF_053572325.1 Bradyrhizobium sp. UFLA05-112
GAGCGATCTGTTCCGTCGCGTGTTCGAAAGCGTTTTGCGCCGCTGCATCGAGGAGCGACTGGTCGGCGGTGAGGGATTTGCCGTTGATGCAAGCCTGATCAAAGCCGATGCCAACCGGCAGAATGGGATCGAAGGCGACAAGGGGCTTCCCCCGGAGGCCGCCGGTCGGGCGATCGACGAGTATCTGGCCGTCCTCGATGATGCCGCGTTTGGAGCTGCGACCGAGGTCACGCCGAAGTTCGTGTCACCCTCAGATCCAGCGGCGCGATGGACCGGAGCCCATGGCGGTCAGGCCTTCTTCGCCTATTCAACCAACTATCTGATCGACGTTGAGAATGCGATCATCGTCGATGTCGAGGCAACCACGGCCATCCGGCAGGCAGAGGTATTGGCCGCCAAGCGCATGATTGAGCGCTCGCTGGAACGGTTCGATCTCTATCCGAGCCAGCTCCTCGGCGACAGCGGCTATGGCTCGGCCGAGATGCTGGCCTGGCTGGTCTATGAGCATGGTATTGAGCCGCATGTGACCGTCTTCGACAAGTCGGCCCGCACAGACGGGATCTTCGCGCGCGATGACTTCACCTATGACCACGCTGGCGATCTCTATCGTTGTCCGGGCGGCAAGGCTCTTACTACGACCGGAACGCTAGTGAATGACGGTGCCACCATTCTTTACAT
>NZ_JBANBK010000219.1:0-629 GCF_053572325.1 Bradyrhizobium sp. UFLA05-112
GCCGCGCCATCGCGCGCGCGGCACGCCGCTGTCGCAGGGCACGCTTCCCAACGATCTGTGGTGCACCGACTTCAAGGGCGAGTTCAAGCTCGGCAATGGCCGATACTGTTATCCGCTGACCGTCACGGACCATGCCTCGCGCTTCCTGCTGCTCTGCGAGGCGCTCGATTCCACCCGCGAAGATCCTGCAATTACTGCCTTCGAGCGCCTGTTTCGCGAACGCGGTCTGCCGCTTGCCATCCGCTCCGACAATGGCGTGCCATTTGCCAGTGCCAATGCCTTGTTCAATCTCTCAAAGCTGTCGGTGTGGTGGCTCAGGCTCGGCATTGCGATCGAGCGCATCAAGCCAGGCCATCCGCAGCAGAACGGCCGTCATGAGCGCATGCATCTCACGCTCAAAAAAGAAGCCACCAGACCGCCGGGGTCCAATAGCCTCCAGCAGCAGGATCGCTTTGACAGCTTCAGGCACGAGTTCAACCACGAACGTCCCCACGAGGCTCTCGACATGAAGCGCCCCGCAGACATCTACACGGCCTCGACACGCCGCTATGATGGCCTGCCCGGACTGACCTATCCCTTCCACGATCGAGATGTCGTCATCACATCCTGCGGCCGCCTTTGTCTGCACC
>NZ_JBANBK010000220.1:0-618 GCF_053572325.1 Bradyrhizobium sp. UFLA05-112
GTGCCTTCAAATGCGCCGGTAGCAGTCGCCCATCGCCGGTACGCAAGGCCTCAAGCCGTGCCCGGCGGTTGCTCCGCAGCGGCGCGTAGTCGGATATCCCTTGCGCGAACAGAAGACCCTTGATCCGGTTCACATGCTCGATCCGCTCGGCGATCAAGGTCTTCCGCTCGCGGCAAAGCCTGCGATGGTCCTCTTCTTCCGGAGAGGGGGCAACGACCATCGCACAGACCCGCGGCTCGCCGCGCTTGTAGGCGAGAAGCGTCCGCAACAGCGTCTCGCCATCGAGCCTGTCCGTCTTGGCCCGCCGGCGCCGGCGGGCCAAGACGGACAGGCTCGATGGCGAGACGCTGTTGCGGACGCTTCTCGCCTACAAGCGCGGCGAGCCGCGGGTCTGTGCGATGGTCGTTGCCCCCTCTCCGGAAGAAGAGGACCATCGCAGGCTTTGCCGCGAGCGGAAGACCTTGATCGCCGAGCGGATCGAGCATGTGAACCGGATCAAGGGTCTTCTGTTCGCGCAAGGGATATCCGACTACGCGCCGCTGCGGAGCAACCGCCGGGCACGGCTTGAGGCCTTGCGTACCGGCGATGGGCGACTGCTACCGGCGCATTTGAAGGCAC
>NZ_JBANBK010000221.1:0-601 GCF_053572325.1 Bradyrhizobium sp. UFLA05-112
ACCGGTGGTGTTGAGCCGCGAGGAGGTCGCGCGCTTTCTGGAGGCTGCGCCGAGCGTCAAGTACAAGGCGGCGCTCAGTATCGCCTACGGTGCGGGGCTGCGCGTCTCCGAGGTCGTCGCGCTGAAGGTCTCCGATATCGACTCCGAGCGCATGATGCTGCGCGTCGAACAGGGCAAAGGCCGCAAGGATCGCCACGCGATGCTTTCCCCGGTGCTGCTCGAACTTCTGCGCGACTGGTACCGCATTGCCCGCCCGCAGGGCTGGCTGTTTCCGGGACTGAAGCCGGCCAGCCCAATGACGACACGCCAGCTCACGCGCGCCTGCCACGCTGCGGCCCACATGGCCGAGATTACCAAGCAGGTGACGCCGCACACCTTGCGCCACAGCTTCGCGACCCACCTGCTCGAGCAGAACATCGATATTCGGGTGATCCAGGTCCTGTTGGGGCACGCCAAGCTCGAGACCACCGCGCTCTATACCCGCGTCGCCACCAACACCATCCGCGAGGTTATGAGCCCGCTGGATCGCCTCACCCCGCTGACACCCAAGAAGAATGAGCCCAGGGATACGCCACCCGCCTAAGCACGACGCGGGTGGCGC
>NZ_JBANBK010000222.1:0-599 GCF_053572325.1 Bradyrhizobium sp. UFLA05-112
CCCGCGGCGGCACGCGCAAGACGATGATCGTGGCGCTCGCGCGCAAGCTCCTCATTGCGCTCTGGCGGCTCGTGACAACCGGCGAGACGCCGGCAGGTCTGCTGCTGCGCCCGGCCGCGTAAGGACAACTGAGTTGCTGCAGCCCAGCCTCATGTCGATGCCGAGCTGCAGCTGATGGACCGAGGTGGCGGCAACCCGATGTTGGACTATGGTCCTCGCACCGCGGTTTAGAATGGGCCCGCCTTCTCGGAGCTTCGCCGCCGATGCGCATGACTGCATCGTGGTTGCGATCCTCACGGGTCGGCCGAATACAAGTTCGTGGCGCGCAATCTGCGTGCACGATGGCGAGCTCCCCCTCGGTATCGTCTCAGTTGCAGACACTGAATTGGAAAAGACGCGACCCGATCGCGCAAGTCTGCCGCTGTGCTCGCGGCGGTCAAGGGCAAGTCGCTCCGCGATGGCCTTCGGCCCCCTTGACCGCCGCTGCGCGCAGCAGCCTAGCGAAAAGCAGGTCGGGACGAGGAGATGTCGCAGCCCGGCCGAACAAGGAGATGGCCAATAACGAAAGCGCTTGACACCAATCGCCCCATACAAGTCCT
>NZ_JBANBK010000223.1:0-592 GCF_053572325.1 Bradyrhizobium sp. UFLA05-112
CCGGTGCTGAAAGCCGCCGGCTACCGCGTCCGCACCGCGCCGACCGCGCAGGAGGGGCTCGCCGCGCTGCGCGCGCAGACCTTCGACGTCGTGCTGACCGACATCGAGATGCCCGACATGAACGGGTTCGAGTTCGCGGAAGTTATCCGCTCCGACCACAATCTCGTCGCGATGCCGATCATCGGGCTGTCGGCGCTGGTCTCGCCGGCGGCGATCGAGCGCGGCCGGCAGGCCGGCTTCCACGACTATGTCGCCAAGTTCGACCGTCCCGGTCTGATCGCGGCGCTGAAGGAACAGACCGCGGGTGCCGCCGGCGCCTCCGAGCTCAGCCGGGCGGCGGCGTAGAGCATGATCCGGACCCGAAGGGCCGCGTTAGCGCAAAGTGTGAAGCGGATTTCCGAGAAGATCATGCTCAAGACGAGGCAGGGGAAACACAGATGAGCAGCAAGACCCAATCCGCCGAAGGCGCCATGGTCGAATACGTCACCGCGATGATCGGCGGCCAGCTCTTCGGCCTGCCGATCTCACGCGTGCAGGACGTGTTCATGCCCGAGCGCGTCACCCGCGTGCCGCTCGCCTCCCGCGAGATCGC
>NZ_JBANBK010000224.1:0-589 GCF_053572325.1 Bradyrhizobium sp. UFLA05-112
CGAGGGCTTTTCGTCCACGCATAGGACGATAGCCTTTTTTGGTGGGGCCACATAGAGGCCGACTACGTCGGCCGCCTTGGCCGTGAACTGCGGGTCGTTGCTCTCGCACCAAGACTTGTGGGCGGCGAGATCGATCTTGTTATTGCGCAGGAACCGCCAGACATATTGTACGTCGACATCGCCAAGTTCTCCGGCCAGCAGGGGCCCTGTCCAGCGCGCATACCCGGCCGGAGGCGACTTATCGAGCAACTTCAAAATCCGTTTGTCGGTCGCCTTCGTATAGATCGGACGCTTGCCCGGCAGGGGCTTGCTTTGCAGGCCTTCAAGCCCATGATCGGCATAGCGATGCCGCCAAAGGCTGACAATCCGCGGCTGGACCCCAACCTCTTTGGCGATCGATCGGGTGCTGCGACCGGCCGCCGCCAAAAGAACGATCCGCGCCCGCTTCAAATCTCGCTGCAACGTCAGCGGTGAGCGGCAACGTTCCTCAAGCACCTTGCGATCTCTCTTCGAAAGGTGGACGTCTCTTGCTTCGGGTATCATCCCGATGTTGAATCATGACTCACTTCCTAGGGAAAGTGGGTACTAG
>NZ_JBANBK010000225.1:0-582 GCF_053572325.1 Bradyrhizobium sp. UFLA05-112
CGGTGGGCTTTGGCCTTGCGGACTTTCCGCAGGCGCGCCACCAGTTTTAGTGTCAACTGGCCCGGTCCACCCTTGAGGTTGCAACTGGCCTTTTTCCTCCGGCGGGGTAGGCGCCTCGCCGACGGTTGAGGAGGTTGGTCTGTTTCGATCCGAGTCGGCCATCGCATGGCCACAGCTCAAACACGAGATCAGGCATGCAGTGAGAGCAAATATCCGCCACACTAGAATTCTCCGGCCGAGGGTGGCCCAGCGGTTTGGCCGCCAGCCTGGTCCAGCTCCGGACTTACAGGGGGCTCTGTGACCGGAGCACGTCGAGAACACACAAAATTGCCGGTTGTTCCGAACTCGTAAAAGCTCTTTAAATTCTTATCTTTTGGACATGCGTATCGCGTACGAGCTCTGCCTGGCGGCCGCCGGCAAGCAGGTCCCATCGGGGCCGGACTGGGTCCATGAAGTGAAACACGACGGCTACCGGATGCTCGTCATCCGGGACGACAAACGCGTGCGCCTGCTGTCCCGCAACGGCAGCGACTGGACCAAGCGCTATCCGTGGATCGCCGAGGCCGCGCTGAAGAACCGCCA
>NZ_JBANBK010000226.1:0-577 GCF_053572325.1 Bradyrhizobium sp. UFLA05-112
AAGGATGAGATCGACGATGGCGTGACGTACGGCGGGCATGGTTGGCTGAGGCGGAGGTCCGTTGATTCTTTTTTTTCCGCCCCGCATGTGCGAGGCGACGATGCTGCAGGAAGGCGTAGGCAATCATTGTCATCAGGGCGTGGCGATGAAGACCCTGCCATGATCGCCCCTCGAAGTGATCAAGTCCGAGCTCCTCCTTCAACTGCTGATGCGCCTGCTCACAAATCCATCTTGCCTTGATGGTGGCGGCTAGTGTGCGCAGATCCGTCGCCGCAGGGAGATTGGCAAGATAGTATTTCTTCTCCCCTGAGGCACGTTGCTCGCCGATGAGCCAAGCTTCGTCGCCCGGGAGATGCTGCTGACCCTTATCCCAAATCCGCTGAGGAGGGCCGTCGGCGGTGCGGACACGGAGAGCAGCAAATCGGGCTTTCAGCCGACCTTTCGTCCCGCTGCGCCAGCTCACGGCTTTCCATTTGGCGCTGGCCAGCATTTGTTCTGCCGCAATCGATAAGATATCGGGCACGTGGTGCTTTCGTGGTTTCCCGCGGACTTTGGTAATCGGCCAAATGAGCTTCAC
>NZ_JBANBK010000227.1:0-569 GCF_053572325.1 Bradyrhizobium sp. UFLA05-112
CTGCGTATTCCAGGGATGGTGATCAGTGATTCCAGACGATGGTGATCACGGATTCCAGTGATCGTGATCAGGTTCGGAAGCGGACACGACTGACGGGTTTATGTGTGCTGGAAACGGTCTCCTCGTCAAGGCTGGCGGGCTGGTTTGGAGATCGTTCCGGCGGTCCATGGGAGGGCCCCGTGCGCGGCGCGGAGTGCCCCCACGAGCGACGGAGCGACGCGCGCGGGAGGGACCTGTGGGCCGGCGGAGCGATCGGGCGCGAGGCGATCATGGTTTTTTCTTTTCATCGGCGTGACGGCGCAGACTGTCGCCTTTGAGCTCGATGCGGTGCGCATTGTGAATGATGCGGTCCAGTATCGCATCGCCAAGGGTGGGGTCGGCAATGACATCGTGCCATTGCGACACGGGGACCTGACTTGTGATCAACAAGGATCCCTTGTCGTAGCGATCATCGACGATCTCGAGCAGATCGCGGCGCTGGTCGGCGGTGAGCGGTTCAGGTCCCCAGTCGTCGAGGATGAGGAGATTGACGCGCTCGAGCGCGGCGATCAGGCGCGCCAGACGGCCTT
>NZ_JBANBK010000228.1:0-554 GCF_053572325.1 Bradyrhizobium sp. UFLA05-112
CAGGACAATTGTCAGGTCGCGGTGTCGCTGTCGGTCGCCAATCATCATGCCAGCCTGCCGGTGGCCTATCGGCTGTACTTGCCGGAGGCATGGGCCTCCGACGCTGCCCGCCGCAAGAAGGCTGGGGTGCCCGATCAGATCGACTTTCAGACCAAGATCGAGATCGCGCTCGATCAAATCCGCGCCGCCTGCACCGCGGGCTTGCCACGTGGCGTCGTGTTGATTGATGCTGGCTACGGCAATCACAGCGACCTGCGCGCCGCTCTTACGGCGCTTGAGCTTTCCTATGTTGCTGGGATTCTCTCGAGCACCACGGTGTGGTCGCCCGGCACGGGCCCCTTGCCGCCCAAGCCTTATGTGCCCGGCCGCGGACGGCCGACCAAGCAGCTACGTCGCGATGCGCAGCACCAACCAGTCAAGGTCAAGGATCTTGCCTTGAGCCTTCCTGCCAAAGCCTGGCGGACGGTCACTTGGCGCGAAGGAACGAATGTATCCCTCAAATCCCGCTTTGCGCGCGTGCGCATTCGCATAGCACGGCGCGACTTCAACCGCAG
>NZ_JBANBK010000229.1:0-553 GCF_053572325.1 Bradyrhizobium sp. UFLA05-112
AACGCTTGAATCACGCGAATGTCTTTGCCGCGCTCGAGCAGATGGGTCGCAAAGCTATGGCGAAGCGAATGCAGCGGGACCGTCTTGCGCAGCCCCGCGGCTTTGGCGGCCTCCTTGAACAGCCGGCTGAACTGACGCGTGGTCAGAGGCTGATGATCACGGTGACCTGGAAACAGCCAGTGGTGTTCCGGCGCGAGGTCGGCGTCATACGTGGTCGGTCGCGCCTTCCACAATTGCCGCAACAGCTTCAGTACCTCCGCCGGTAGCATCACGTGCCGGTCCTTGCGGCCCTTCGATTGCACGATGCGGATGATCATTTGCTCGCTGTCGATGTCACCCGCCCGCAGCCGCACCACCTCGCCGGCTCGTAGCCCGCAACCATAGGCCAGCGTCAGCATCGCTCGCGCCTTCAGGCTCGTCGCCATGGTCAAAACACGCTTGACCTCCTCGGGGCATAGCACCGGTGGCAGCCTCTCGGGCTCCTTGAGGTGCCAGACCTCGGCCGCCAGATCGTGGCGACGCAGCGTGACGCGAAACAGGAACCGCACCCCGG
>NZ_JBANBK010000230.1:0-553 GCF_053572325.1 Bradyrhizobium sp. UFLA05-112
GGCCCGCCGGCCTGCGTCGTCGAAGCGGTTTGACTGTCAATGACGGCAGCCGTCGGTGTCGGCTTGCGCCCAAGTTCCTGCCGCGCTTTGCGCACCAACGCTCGAACGATCATGTGCCACCTGCCACTATCGCGCCACGCATAATAGTAGCCCTGGACCGTCGAGTACGGCGGGAACTCGCTCGGCAGGGCCCGCCACTGGCAGCCGGTGGACAGAATGTAGAAGATCGCCTGCACCACCTCGCGCAAATTGACCTGCCGTGGTCGCCCGAGACGCCGTCGTCGCGGCATCTTCCCGGCAATCAGCGCCCACTCCGCATCAGTCAGATCGCTTGTGTAACGCAGCCCGCTGCGTTGATACTGGAGACGAGTGATTTCGGTCCAGGCATCGTGCCCTCCCTCGAATCTTCGCAAATCCGAAGGAATCACAGCCCGCCGAGATCACTCACTCCTTATTTTCGGTTAGGCTCTTAGGAGAAAAGCCCGCACACCCCTCGGGAGCAGCCCATGGAGAGTGCGGGCATTCCCGACTTAGCCGTGGCTCACAATCCCGA
>NZ_JBANBK010000231.1:0-552 GCF_053572325.1 Bradyrhizobium sp. UFLA05-112
GTCCCTGAGACGGGATAGGCTGATGCATTCTTTGCCGCAGCTCCGCCTTGATTTCCTGCAGCTTCGCCCGCATGCGGTCGCGCCGGGTCTTCCGCTGTAATTGGAAGGCACCCCGTCGAGATTTCCCGCAGATGAAGGTGAAGCCCAGGAACGCGAAGGTCTCCGGTCTACCGATGCCACGCTTCTTGCGCTCGACTGCCGCATGGCGTCCGAACTCAATCAAGCGGGTCTTGCCCGGATGGAGCGACAGCGAGAATGCCCCGAACCGCTCACGCAGTGCATCAAGGAATCGACGGGAGTCGTCCTCATGCTCGAAGCCTGCGACCAGATCATCTGCATAGCGCACGACGATCATGTCGCCGCGGGCCTCTTGCCGTCGCCAGCGATCTGCCCACAGATCGAACACGTAGTGCAGGTAGATGTTGGCGAGGAGTGGTGAGATCACCGAACCTTGGCCAGTCCCACTGTCAGCTACGGATACGATCCCGTCTTCGAGGATGCCCGCCTTGAGCCATTTACCGATCAGACGGATGATGCGCTGGACGCCTTGGC
>NZ_JBANBK010000232.1:0-536 GCF_053572325.1 Bradyrhizobium sp. UFLA05-112
CTACACGCCCAAATACGAGAAGGCGGCCGACTGCCTCAGTAAGGATCGATACGCGCTGCTGGCCTTCTACGACTTCCGGCCGAGCATTGGAAGCACCTGCGGACCACGGATGAGATGGACAAGCGATTTTTTCATGACCGAGATGACGATTGCAGAATCGCGTACGTCCATTCTTTTGTTCGGCTGCGCCGCGGGCCATTCTTCCGTCCCGGCCACCGATCTCGCAGCCGCCGCGCGCAGGGGCGGTCAAGGCTGGCTCGTTTGCGGCCACCGCAAGGCTTGGCCTTGACCGGCCCGAGCACGGCGGCATGCTGGCGTGGAACGGGACTGCATTCCTGGCTGGCACTTGCCGTCAGGCGGGATTATCCTTGGCGGGCGCGGGCGACCTCGTGGCGAAGCGTGGCGCCTCGGCTGCAAGCGCCACCAGGCTGCCCTATTTTGTCCCGCCGAGCTGAGGCGCCCGCGCGCCGGGTTTTGGCCGCCGTGGTTTCCATTGCGTCACCAAGCGCTCGTAGCTTTGCTCTGCCTGGGCGGCA
>NZ_JBANBK010000233.1:0-534 GCF_053572325.1 Bradyrhizobium sp. UFLA05-112
CTAGTACCCGGAATCATAGCTGAGTGATACGTCTGCTCTTGAAGGGACGTTGGCGGACCTTTTTCTTGGTCCAGACGAAGGGCTCAGCTTTGTCATTGTACGCTTTGATATAGGCATCGATGTGCTGCTCGAGCTGCTTGAGGCTTGTGAAAGAAGCGCCGCTCAACGACTGCCCTTGTAAGATCGAAAACCACACCTCGACCTGATTGAGCCAGGACGCGCTCGTAGGCGTGAAATGAAATGTCACCTTGGGATGCGCCTTGAGCCATTCCTCGTTCTTCTTGTGGATGCTGAGATTGTCGAGAATGACGTGAAGCTGTCGGTCCGGAAACGCTGCTGTCACGTGATCCATGAAGTCGAGAAATTCGACCCGACGACGTCGTTTCGAATGCGTCGCAAGGATCCTCCCGGTGGCGACTTCCAGCGCTGCAAATAGCGTAGTCGTGCCGTGCCGCTTGTAGTCGTGGCTTTGCCCGGTCAGGGCTCTTCCGTTCGGCAGTTTCAGATAGCCCTGCGCTCGTTCCAGGGCCTGGA
>NZ_JBANBK010000234.1:0-517 GCF_053572325.1 Bradyrhizobium sp. UFLA05-112
CGGCTTATCGAGGCCCTCACTCTTTCGCCGGCGTGGAGGCTGCGAACATAGATGTTGCAGTCATCCGCGTAACGGCAGAACCGGTGACCACGTCGAGCCAATTCCTTGTCGAGGTCGTCGAGCACGATATTGCTGAGGAAGGGCGAGAGCGGACCGCCTTGCGGGGTCCCTTCGTCCACCGGTCGGACCAAACCGTCTTCCAATACCCCGGCATTCAGGAATGCCCGGATAAGCTTGAGCACGCGTTTATCAGGTATTCGTGCGGCGACGCGCGACATCAGGATGTCGTGGTTAACTCGGTCGAAAAATCTTTCCAGATCGAGATCAACCACTACGTTGTAGCCATCGGCGATGTAACGCTGTGCCTGGGCTACAGCCTGGTGGGCGGACCGCCCCGGCCGAAATCCGAAACTGTGCTCCGAGAACGTCGGATCCCATCGCTCTTGGAGAACTTGCAGCATGGCTTGTTGAATCAGGCGGTCGACGACACAGGGGACGCCGAGTTTTCTGATCCCGC
>NZ_JBANBK010000235.1:0-516 GCF_053572325.1 Bradyrhizobium sp. UFLA05-112
GCAGTTCACGTTCATCCCGCCAACGTTCAAGATGTCCACGGTGCTGTCCCGCTCCTGGAGCGCTTGCGAGAGCGCTTTCCCCGACTTCAGCACGTCTTTGCTGACCGGGTTTATCGCGGCAAACAGCTGCTCGACGCACTGTCCCATTGCGGCCAATGGACCATCGATATTGTCCAACGGCCTCCCGGCATCAAAGGCTTCCAGCTCTTGCCCCGACGCTGGGTCGTGGAGCGCACCTTTGCCTGGTTCGGCAGGTGCCGCCGTCTCTCCAGGGACTTCGAGGGCTCTGCCGCAACCGAAGTTGCCTGGCTTCTCGTCGCCCATCTAAGGCTCCTGACCAGACGCCTCGCCAGGCCCTAGAGGCTTTTTGAGTCAGACTCTAAGGAGGCAAGTCATGATCCGTGAACTGACGGAGATGGAAGTCGAGGCGGTGTCTGGCGGCGATTTTATCGGACCTATCACCGTAGCCCCCCAGGTCATCACACAGATCAACGCTCCCGTGCAGGCCGCTGTGGC
>NZ_JBANBK010000236.1:0-507 GCF_053572325.1 Bradyrhizobium sp. UFLA05-112
GTCTATCACACACTGCACCACATGCTGACGAATCCGGTGTACGCCGGTTCTTACGCCTATGGCCGGCGAGGGACACGCGTGACGATCAAGGGTGGCCGCAAGCGGATCATGCGCGACACGCTTCGGCGCAATTGGAAGGATTGGGAGGTTTTGATCCACGACCATCATGAAGGCTACATTGCCTGGACTGAGTTCGAGAGGAATCAGCACCTGATCGCCGACAACGCCAATGGGAAGAGCTATATGGGTCGCGGCTCAATAAGGCGCGGCGAGGCCTTGCTGCCAGGGTTGTTCCGTTGCGCGCGCTGTGGCCGACGCCTGCATATCCAGTACACTGGAAAGGGCGGGAATACACAGCGATATGCCTGCCGCGGCGCGTTCGGCACCAAAGCGGCCGACAACTGTATCGGCTTTGGCGGCATGCGGGTCGATCGCGCTGTCGCCCAAGAGGTGCTCGATCGACTACAGCCTCTTGGGATTGAAGCGGCGCTAGCCGCAATGGAGGCC